>CAZQFZ010000045.1:0-20024 GCA_964592635.1 uncultured Rhizobium sp. | reverse complement strand
ACAAAGTTAGAATTGTTACAGCAGCAAGTTTATTTGATGGTCACGATGCAGCAATCAATGTAATGCGTCGAATTATTCAGTCAACCGGTTGTGAAGTGATTCATTTGGGTCATGATCGAAGCGTGAACGAAGTAGTTGACACAGCAATACAAGAGGATGCCAATGCAATTGCCATGACGAGTTATCAAGGCGGTCATATTGAGTATTTTAAGTATATGTATGATTTATTGCAAGAGCGCGGTGCTGGTCATATCAAGATTTTTGGCGGCGGTGGTGGTGTAATTCTTCCAGAGGAAATAAAGGAACTGATGGATTATGGAATTGCACGCATTTATAGTCCCGATGACGGTAGAGAAATGGGATTGCAGGGCATGATCAATGACTTGGTTCGGCAGAGTGATTATCCGTTGGGACATAAATTAGTGGGTGATACATCGAAATTGAATTGGGATTCTAAAGTTGAGATTTCCAGATTGATAACAGGAGCGGAGAATTATGCTGAGCTTCACAGTTCTATTTTGAGTGAAATTCGAGAAAAATCTGCTGATTTAAAAGTACCCGTGCTCGGGATTACTGGAACAGGTGGAGCGGGAAAAAGTAGTTTAATAGATGAACTAGTTCGTCGCTTTTTAATTGATTTTAGTGATAAAAGAATTGCAATCATATCGATAGATCCATCAAAGCGCAAAACGGGTGGAGCTTTGTTGGGGGATAGAATACGAATGAATTCAATCAATCATCCCCGTGTGTACATGCGATCAATGGCAACGCGTCAAGCCAATTTAGCTATGAGTTCACACATCGATGATGCCGTGTGTATTTTGAAAGTGGCTGGTTATGATTTGGTGATAGTTGAAACATCAGGAATTGGTCAATCGGATACCCAAATCACAGAACATTGCGATGTTTCATTGTATGTGATGACGCCGGAATACGGTGCTGCTACTCAGTTGGAAAAAATCGATATGTTGGATTACGCTTCGGTGGTGGCATTGAATAAATTCGATAAACGCGGTGCATTGGATGCATTGCGAGATGTACGCAAGCAATATCAACGCAACCACAAGCAATTCGATATTGACGTAGATAAAATGCCCGTATTTGGTACAATTGCAAGCCAATTCAATGATCCTGGTATGAATGCATTGTATCGAGGTTTGATGGATACAATTTCGCACAAAACAGGTGCTGATCTGAGTAGCAACTGGAAGAGCGACGATGAAATGAGTGAAAAGATTTTCATTATTCCTCCTGCAAGGAACAGATACTTAAGTGAAATTTCTGAAAATAATCGCAGTTACGATTCCCAAGCGGTAAAACAAAGTCGCATTGCACAACGATTGTATAGTATTCGTGAAACCATTGAGCAAATAAAAGAGAGTTCTTCAGAAAATGCAAAGGAAGCTAATGAGAGTTTGATTCTTTCATTGGAGAAAACGTATTCTCAACTATGGGAGGAATTGCATGCCGAAAATAGAAAGTTGATCGAACAGTGGCATTCAGAAGCCAAGCAATACAGCGATCCTGAATATGTATTTAAAGTTAGAGACAAAGAAATACGCATTCAAACGCATTCCGAGAGCTTAAGTCATACCCAAGTGCCAAAGGTAGCCACTCCTAAATTTACAGCATGGGGCGATGTATTGCGTTGGAGATTGCAGGAGAATTTGCCGGGTCAGTTTCCTTACACATCCGGTATTTATCCCTTTAAGCGTGAGGGAGAAGATCCAACCAGAATGTTTGCCGGTGAGGGTGGACCAGAGAGAACAAATCGACGTTTTCATTATGTTTCTAAAGCCATGCCAGCAAAGCGTTTGAGTACGGCATTCGATTCAGTTACCCTTTATGGTAGAAATCCTGATTTACGACCCGATATTTATGGTAAAATTGGTAATTCTGGTGTGAGTATTTGTTGTTTGGATGATGCAAAGAAATTGTATAGCGGTTTTAATTTGGCCGATCCAAAAACTTCGGTTTCCATGACTATCAATGGTCCCGCACCTATGTTGTTGGGATTCTTTATGAATGCTGCAATTGATCAGCAGTGTGAATTGTACATCAAGGAAAATGGATTAGAGAAAGAGGTAAATGATAAAATTGATGCTATTTTCAAGGAAAAAGGCAAAGAGCGTCCGCGTTATCAAGGCAACTTGCCAGAAGGAAACGACGGTTTGGGCTTGATGTTATTAGGGGTTACCGGAGATCAAGTTTTGCCTGCCGATAAATACAGCGAAATAAAAGAATGGACCTTATCACAAGTTCGTGGAACCGTACAGGCGGATATTTTAAAAGAGGATCAAGCTCAAAATACGTGCATATTTTCAACTGAGTTCGCGCTTCGTTTGATGGGTGATGTTCAGGAGTATTTTATTGACAAGAAGGTTCGTAATTTTTATTCAGTTAGTATTAGTGGGTATCACATTGCAGAGGCGGGTGCAAATCCTATTTCTCAGTTGGCTTTCACATTAGCAAATGGATTTACCTATGTGGAGTATTATTTGAGTCGAGGAATGAATATTGATGATTTTGCGCCAAATTTGAGTTTCTTCTTTTCAAATGGGGTGGATCCGGAATACGCAGTAATTGGTCGTGTAGCGCGCAGAATTTGGGCAAAAGCGATGAAGTTAAAATACGGAGCGAACGCACGGTCACAGATGTTGAAATATCATATCCAAACAAGCGGAAGAAGTTTGCACGCTCAAGAGATTGATTTTAACGATATTAGAACCACATTGCAGGCACTTTATGCCATTTATGATAACTGCAATTCTTTGCATACGAATGCATACGATGAAGCGATTACAACACCTACAGAAGAGAGTGTGCGTAGAGCAATGGCTATTCAGTTAATCATCAATAAGGAGTTGGGATTGGCAAAGAATGAAAATCCGTTGCAAGGTTCATTTATTATTGAAGAACTCACTGATTTAGTTGAAGAAGCGGTATTGACTGAATTTGACAGAATAACAGAACGTGGCGGTGTGTTAGGTGCTATGGAAACGATGTACCAACGCGGTAAAATTCAGGAAGAGAGTTTGTATTATGAAACTTTGAAGCACACGGGCGAATATCCGATTATTGGAGTAAATACTTTCTTAAGTAGTACGGGTTCTCCAACCACCAGGCCGGGAGAAGTTATTCGTAGTACGGAAGATGAAAAGCAACATCAAATCAATACGGTTAATTGGGTTAGTGGTATGTATTCCAATGAGGCAAGTATTTCGATTCAACGTTTGAAACAAGCAGCTTTGGATAATAAAAATATGTTTGAAGAATTGATGATGGCTTGTAAATATTGTACACTTGGTCAAATAACTGAAAGTTTATTTGAGGTGGGTGGACAGTATCGCAGGAATATGTAAAACGGAGAATGGTATTAATAAAAAAGGACCGCGGCAGTAAATGCCGCGGTCCTTTTAATTTTAGAATTATCTGATTGAACTAGCTATTTAGATTGCCCGATTCTTGGGGAGTGTGTAACATTTTATGATGAACACCTTGTTAACCAATCCAGAGTTGTATTATTTGCAGGGAGCATTCTGCCAGGGACCAGCATTGCTTACATTTTTGAAGCCATTTGAAGTAAACATTTCAGTAGCTCTTCCTGCTCTGCCTCCACTGCGACAAACAAAAACCACCTTGTCGTAATTTCTGAAACTTTCCATTTTTGATTCTAGTTGATCTAAAGGCACATTTATGGTGCAATTAGAGTGCCCATCGTTATTCCATTCATCCACTGTTCTAACGTCGATAATGATTGTTTTTTCTTTTTTGGTAGAATCACTAGGAGTTAGACTAGCGTTATTGTTACTTTCGGAATTTGCTACGGTTTGAGCAGTTTGGGAAGAGTTTGATTCGTTTGTTTTTGCGCCACAGGATGAGAAATACAGAGCGAACGCAACTAATGGTAAAATAATGGATTTCATATTTGCAAACTACACAAAAAAATACAGAAAAATCCGTAACATTTATCACAAAACCATTTTTCTTAATACGTAATACGTGTGTATATTCGCCAATTATGGATAAGATAGAAGAGGTTGAACTTTCTGGAATTGCAGAAAAGTTGAATCTGAGAGTAAGTCAAATTAAACAAGTACTGGTCCTGATAGCAGAGGGGGGGACAGTTCCATTTATTGCTCGTTACAGAAAAGAAAGGACGGGCAATTTGGATGAGGTAGAAATTTTGAGGATTAAGGATGAATTTGAGCGTGTTGAGGCATTAAATAAACGAAAGGAATATGTAATTGAACAAATTCGTGAGCAGGGAAAATTAACTGTTGAACTGGAGCAAAAAATTCGAAGTGCACTTGAAATTGCTGAGGTGGAGGATTTATATCTCCCCTATAAATCTCGACGGAAAACAAGGGCAGATGTTGCTAAGGAGAACGGATTAGAGCCATTGGCAAAAGCAATATTTGAACAGAGAAATTCCAAGATTTTAGATTCTCTCAATCAGTATATTAACGACAAGGTTACTTCTGAGGAGGCTGTTTTGCAAGGAGCCATGGATATCATCGCAGAATGGATCAACGAAGATTCTGAATTGAGAGGTAAACTCAGAAAGTTATTTGAGAATGAGGCAATTATCAGCTCAAAACCGAGCAGAGGGAAGAAAGATTTAGAAGAAGCTCAGAAATTTAGGGATTATTTTGAACACAGTGAATTGCTGAAGCGTTGCCCTGGGCATCGTTTTTTGGCAATGATGCGTGGCGCAGATGCTGGTTTTTTGAAAATTGGGGTAGAACCTGAATTGGATAGGGCCGTGTATATTTTGAAAAAGAGTTGTTTGAAAGGGTATAGTGATCTGACAGATATCGTATTTGATGCTGCAAAGGATGCTTATACTCGATTATTGCAGCCGAGTTTGGAAAATGAAATGCTCGCTTGGATGAAAGAAAAAGCAGATGAAGATGCTATTGGGGTTTTTGCTTTGAATGCACAACAATTGTTATTGGCTTCTCCGTTAGGTCAAAAACGTGTACTTGCTTTAGATCCTGGATTTCGGACCGGGTGTAAAGTAGTATGTCTATCGCAACACGGTGAACTTCTGCATAAAACAACTGTTTTCCCTCATGAACCACAAAGGGAGATTCAAAAATCCCAAGAAATAATCAAACATATTTTAGATAAATATGAAATTGAGGCTTTAGCTGTTGGGAATGGGACAGCGGGACGAGAAACCTATTCGTTTTTGAAAGAGTTTATTCGAGAGCTTCCCATTTACATGGTGAATGAAGCTGGAGCCAGTATTTATAGTGCATCTGAAGTTGCTCGGCAAGAGTTTCCGAATGAAGATGTTACGGTTAGGGGTGCAGTAAGCATTGGTCGTAGATTGATGGATCCATTGGCGGAATTAGTAAAAATTGATCCCAAGAGTATCGGGGTTGGACAATATCAGCACGACGTAAATCAATCTCTACTTCAAAAGCGTTTGGAAAGTGTGGTGATCAGTGCGGTAAATAAGGTGGGTATAAATTTGAATACTGCGAGTCAACATGTGTTGAGTTACGTGAGTGGTTTGGGCCCTTCGTTAGCGAAAAACATTATCGAGTATAGGAATAAAATGGGTGGGTTTAAAAGCCGCGACGAGTTAAGGAAGGTGCCCAGATTGGGTGATAAGGCGTTTGAGCAATGTGCGGGATTCCTACGTGTAAAAGATGCGAAAAATCCATTAGACAACTCAGGAGTTCATCCAGAGCGTTATTCTGTTGTGGAGAAAATGGCTAAAAAGTCGGGTGTTGGAGTGATGGAATTAATTGGGAACAACAAGATTCTTCAGGATATGCCTTTAGTGGAATTTGTTAATGATTCTGAGGGTCTAGGTTTGCCGACGTTGAAGGACATTGTACAGGAATTGTTAAAGCCGGGGTCTGATCCCCGAGGAAACGCGGAGGAAATGAAGTTTGAAGAAACGGTGAGAAGCATCGCGGATTTGGATATTGGCATGGAATTGAATGGAATTATAACGAATATTACTAATTTCGGTGCTTTTGTCGATATTGGAGTGAAGCAAGATGGGTTGGTACATATATCACATATCGCGAATAAATTCATAAAACATCCATCGGAAGTGGTTTCTCTAGGACAGCAGGTGCGCGTTCGGGTTTTGGAGGTGGACATCCCCCGAAAAAGAATCAATTTAACAATGAAATTTTAATATTTTATGGAATCATTTTCAACAACTGCTGAGTATTTTAAATGGATTGAGCTTAATTTTGTAGTAATTTAAAAATATGGCAGAAAATATTCAAAGTGGTCCTCGTGTTTTAAAAGCACCAACTGGTTCGAAACTGATATGTAAAGGGTGGGTTCAGGAGGCGGCATACCGCATGTTGCACAACAATTTGGATCCCGATGTAGCTGAGCGACCTGAAGATTTAATAGTATATGGTGGATTGGGGAAAGCAGCCCGGAATTGGGAGTCTTTCGATATGATTTGCAGAGCTTTAATCGATTTGAATGATGATGAAACACTAATGGTTCAAAGTGGAAAGCCTGTTGCTATTTTACCTACTCACAAAGACGCGCCACGTGTGTTGATTTCCAACAGTCAATTGGTTCCTAATTGGGCGAATTGGGATCATTTTCGTGAGTTAGAAGCCAAAGGCTTGATGATGTACGGTCAAATGACCGCTGGTAGTTGGATATATATTGGTTCTCAAGGAATTGTTCAAGGTACATATGAAACCTATGCTGAGGCAGCTCGTCAACATTTCGGGGGAAGTTTGAAAGGTACCTTAAACGTAACTGCTGGTTTAGGCGGAATGGGTGGAGCTCAACCTTTGGCAATTACCATGAATGAAGGGGTTGCATTGGTTGCAGAAGTGGAGGAATGGAGAATACGTAAACGATTGGAAACTAGGTATTTGGATGTAATGGCCCGTGATGTGGATGAAGCAATTGATCAAGCATTAGCTGCAAAAGTTGCAGGTAGAGCATTGAGTATTGGCGTAAAATGCAATGCCGTAGATTTGCTTGGTCGATTGGTTGAACGAAATATTGTGCCAGATACATTAACCGATCAAACAAGTGCTCACGATCCATTGATTGGTTATTATCCTGAGGATATGAATGTGGATGTAGCGGATCATTTAAGAAAAACCGACCCTGATAAATATGTTGAACTGAGTTACAAAACCATGGTTCACCACGTGGAATTAATGTTACAACTTCAAAAAATGGGCTCTGTTGTTTTTGATTATGGCAATAATTTAAGAGGTCGTGCCTTAGAAAAAGGATTGAAAAATGCTTTTGATTTCCCCGGTTTTGTGCCCGCTTACATTCGTCCTTTATTCTGTCAAGGAAAAGGGCCTTTCAGATGGGTGGCTTTGAGTGGTGATCCTGAAGATATTTTTAAGACCGATCGCAAGATTTTGGAATTATTCCCAGAAGATGAGGGATTGCGTAGATGGATTTCCATGGCACAAGAGAAAATAGAATTCCAAGGATTGCCTGCAAGAATTTGCTGGTTGGGGCAAGGTGCTAGGCAGAAAGCGGCGTTGGCATTCAATGAAATGGTGAAGTCGGGTGAATTGAAAGCACCTATTGTTATAGGAAGAGATCATTTAGATACTGGTTCGGTTGCATCTCCTAACAGAGAAACAGAAGCGATGATGGATGGTTCCGACGCAGTTGCCGATTGGCCAATTTTGAATGCGTTTGTAAATACTGCTGGTGGTGCAAGTTGGGTGAGTTTGCATCATGGTGGTGGAGTAGGAATGGGTTACAGCATTCACTCTGGTATGGTCATAGTTGCGGATGGTACAGAGGATGCTGAGGTTCGTTTACGACGGGTTTTGCATAATGATCCGGGAATGGGGGTTGTTCGTCATGCTGATGCAGGTTACGAAATTGCCAAGGAAACAGCGAAGCAACACGGATTGGATTTGTACGAACGCTTGAAAAATAAGTAATCTGTGGAGTTGGATAATTCAAATGGAGTAGTAAGGAAAAACTCCATTTGAATTTCAGCCAAAATGACTAGTTTAAACTTAATAAAAACGAAAAATGCCACCCTTGGGTGGCATTTTTATAACTGATTTGTTTTTTGCGTTTTGTGTTAGCTATTTCGATGGGTTTTGTACAAATAATCGAATTAACACGACTGCTTGGTTAACCAATGAAATTAAGTAGATTAAAATTTCTAGTAAAAGAAGATTTTATTTCTTTGGAGCCTTGATGTCTGGTAAAGAAACATCCGATGCTGGACTACTTTTACGTGCAGCCTGACTTTTGTTTCCGTTGAATGACGCAGCAGCCAATGAGATTACAACGATTAAGATAGCACCAATCCAAGTAATCTTTTCTACGATATCTGTTGTTTTTTCAACTCCGAAAATCTGATTTCCTTGTGAAAAATTTGAAGCCAATCCGCCCCCCTTGGGGTTTTGAACCAATATGATCAACATCAATAAGATGGAAACAATGATGGCGAGTACTAAAATCCAGGTCATGATATACTTTCTTTTTTTATTTTTTCAATGAGGAGTGCAAAGTACGACATTTTTTCGGGAAATTTCAACTGCAAATGTTGATACGCTTCTATTGCTTTGTTGAAATTACCTTGTTTGTAGTAAATATTTGCAAGTGTTTCTGTTATAATGCTGTTGGATAGCGTATCGCTTCGCTTACCTGCTTTCTCGGGTGAATAAAATTCTTGTTTATTGCGAGTAGTATGGGGTTTGTTTTTGAGGAATTTCTCTAACAAATCATCTCGTCTTTCGATTGGTTTTAACGCAGGGGCATTTTGAGGAATTTCAGAATTTAACCAACTATAGAAATCATTACTGCTTCGAGAAACCCCAGAATTTTTAGGATTTTCGATTTCTTTGGGTTTGTTGAATTCATAATTGTTGTATGATTCTGGAGGCAATGTATAATAATCTTCAATGTTGTAATATCCTTTTGTTTTTTTGGTGTTGGGGGATGTTAGATTCGATTTATCAACAGAATTGGATGGGGTGTTTTCGGAATGGATTTCGTCTAAAACTGGCAAGAAAAATGATGATTGAGTTAATTCATCGTTGTCGCTGCTTAATTCAGGAATTTCCTGAGATTCAGCATTAGTTATTGGTGTTGATACTTCTGTTAAATCAATTTCTGGTTTTAATAATGCTTTCTTTAATTCCTCTAGTGTGGGTGTAGATTGCATTGTATTATTGCTTTCTGCAACAGAAATTTCGGAAATGGGGTTGGTTACAACGGGTTGTGTTACGGTTAATTCTGAAGGATCGTTATTGCTTTCTGCAACAGGAATTTCGGGAATGGGGTTGGTTACAACGGGTTGTGAACTATCCTGAATTCCATGGATGAAATTATAAAGCCATTCGCGATTGGAGACGCGCAGCGCCGCTTGATGCATCAATGTTTCCGTACGAAAATCTTCGCGTTCGTTGTAAATTTTAGCGAGTAAAATAAATCCCCAAGAGAAATAAGGAAACTCTTTATTGATTTCTACCAAATCAACAATGTCGTTGCTGTCTGGCGTTTTGGATAATCGGGCAATATGTTTGAATTTTTCTCGATTCATATTTATTACCAATCCAAAGCGATGGCAGAAAAAATTTGTTGAGTAATTATATCCGTTAGTTCAGAAGAAAGTGAGGCTTCTACCGCAGAAAATTCTACTCCCGCATCAAATGTAATTGAAGATGTAAAGTCGCGCGTGAAGTTTTTTTCCGGGTATTTTTCGCAATTGAATTCGCAGTTTACGGTAATGGTAAATTGGTTTTGCGCTGAACCCGTTTGAGCATTTAGAGCGGCAGGGGTGATTTCGTAACGTTTTATCACACCGGAAATGAGGTAATCACCGTCTTCAGATTTTAAATTTAACGTGGTTTCCGATTGGAATTTTGTTTTTAATTTCTCTGTAAAATCAATGCTCAGTGAAGGATTAACTAATTGAGCTTCATTGTTGAAGTAACTTACGGTAAAGGTGGTTACATCATCGGGGATGTTGGCTCCTCTGAAATTGTAGATCCAGCAGGATTGCAATCCCAAGAAAAGCAAAAGAAAAAATGCGTTGTATGTATTCTTTTTCATTTTTGGGGATGCTTATTCTAAGTTGTATTGTTTGATTTTGCGGTATAAGGTTCGTTCGGAAATGCCAAGATCGTCGGCGGCTTTCTTGCGTTTGCCTTTATTTTTATTTAAAGCCATTCGTATCAGTTCAATTTCTTTGGCTTCGAGGCTTAATGCATTGTCGGTATTGGTAGTGTAAGTTTCTGCATCAATAAATTCATCGATATCTTGATCGAAATTGGTGTTGGGTGTAAAATGTACTTTACTTTGACCAAAAGTGCTATCATTGTTGAAATTGGCATGGGTGTTCATTTGTGATGCACCATGATTACTGATGATGGGATTTAAATGGGTATTGGGGTTGTTGAAGTTTTGGGCGTTGTTGTTTAACGGGTTGGGCACGAGTTCATTGGAATTGCTTACGGCGATGGCCGTTGTTGCTGCCAAGGGTATGGAATTGTTAAAGTTGGAATTCGCATTGGCTACATTCATGGAATTGTGCATGCCTTCATTGGCTTCTAATAAGCCGAAGACAACTTTTTTTAGATCATTGACATCTCTGCGCAAATCTACCAACACTTTGTAAAATATATCGCGTTCGCTCATTCCATCGAAGTTGCCATCGATTTTACCAAGTAGCACGGGCAGTGAATTTTCGTTCGATGGTATATATTGTTGAAGTTGGGATGCATCTAGAACTGAGGCCGTTTCTAAGACACAAATTTGTTCTGTAACATTCTTGAGTTGACGAATATTCCCAGGCCAATGGTAAGAATTTAGCAGAGTCTGTGCTTCAGGATTTAATTCCAAAATCGTTCTGTGATGTTGTTCTGCAAAATCAGCCGAGAATTTTCGGAATAGGGTATAAATATCTTCTTTACGTTCAGATAATTTGGGAACGCGAATAGGAACAGTGGCTAATCTGTAGTAGAGATCTTCTCTAAATTTGCCCATGTTTGCACGTTCGAGTAAGTCACGGTTGGTGGCTGCAACCACACGAACATCGGTTTTTTGAACTTGGCTACTGCCCACTTTAATAAATTCACCATTTTCTAAAATACGAAGCAACCGGGCCTGGGTTCCTAATGGGAGTTCGCCTACTTCATCTAAAAAGATGGTGCCACCACTTACGCTTTCAAAATAGCCTTTGCGTTTTTCTGTTGCACCGGTAAAGGCCCCTTTTTCATGTCCAAATAATTCACTATCAATTGTTCCTTCTGGAATAGCTCCACAGTTTACGGCTATAAATGGGGCGTGTTTTCGGCCACTCAAATGATGAATGATTTTGCTGAAACTTTCTTTCCCTACACCACTTTCCCCCAAAATTAATACATTCATATCCGTTGGAGCCACTTTGATTGCCGTTTGTAATGCAGTATTCAAAAGTGTGGAATTTCCTATAATTCCAAAACGTTGTTTGACAGTTTGAAGCTCCATGATTTCGAATTTTTCGAGATACAAAGATACAAAAATGCTGACAAATTGACATATATTTTGTATAGTTAAAAGATTAGAATTAGTTTTGGTAGTTCGTCAATTCATTTGACTCATTCCATTTATTTTTTATACAAAATATCGCGCTCATAATTATGTCAGTTGATCCAGAAGAAGAATTAAACAACCCATCGGAAGAATCAGAAAATAACGATTCATTCGACTCTATTTCTCCGGAAAATTCAAATTCTGATGGTGAAAATACTTCAGAAGAAGATGGCATGGATGAAAATGCCGAAGATGAGAATAAAAGTGAAGCCAATTTGTTGGATGTTACTCAAATTTCCCCATCATCAGGCGAAGGTTCGGGCACAGTAAAGCCAGTATCTGGCTTGTTCAAAGAGTGGTTTATTGATTATGCCAGCTATGTAATTTTGGAGCGAGCGATTCCTGGAATTGAGGATGGGTTGAAGCCAGTACAACGTCGTATTTTACATGCTATGAATGTGATGGACGATGGTCGTTTCAATAAAGTGGCCAACATTATTGGTGCTACTATGGCGTATCATCCACATGGAGATGCTGCAATTGGAGATGCGTTGGTTAATTTAGGACAGAAGGACTTACTTATTGATACACAGGGTAACTGGGGTGATGTTCGAACTGGAGATTCGGCGGCGGCACCTCGTTATATTGAGGCACGATTATCGCCATTTGCTCGGGAAGTTGCATTCTACGACAAAACTACGGAGTGGCAGTTGAGTTACGATGGTAGAAAGCGTGAGCCCATTAATTTGCCCATGAAATTTCCTTTGCTGTTGGCACAAGGAGTTGAAGGGATTGCGGTAGGATTGAGCACAAAGATTATGCCACACAATTTTATTGAGTTGTGTGAGGCGAGTATCGATATTTTAAAGGGGAAGAAAGTGGAGATTTTTCCAGATTTCCCAACTGGGGGATTGGCTGATTTTAGCGGTTATAACGATGGGAAGAAAGGGGCGAAAGTTCGTGTTCGCGCCAAGATTGAAGAACGCGATAAAGCTACTCTGCTAATCAAGGAAATTCCATTTGGAACAACAACTGGTAGTTTGATCGAGAGTATTATCAAAGCCAGCGATAACGGTAAAATTAAAGTTAAGAAGGTAATTGACAATACGGCTCGAGATGTTGAAATCGAAATTCAGCTTGCTCCTGGTATTAGCACTGATATGGCCATCAATGCTTTGTTTGCTTTTACAGATTGTGAGATTTCAATTTCTCCACTTGCCTGTGTCATTGTTGAAGACAAGCCGCAGTTTATTGGGGTTTCCGAAATATTGAAATATTCCACATACAATACCTTGGGTTTGTTAAAGCAGGAATTGGAAATTCAATTAAACGAATTGGAAAACAAATGGCATTTTTCATCCCTCGAAAAAATATTTATTGAAGAGCGTATTTATCGAGATATCGAAGAATGCGAAACTTGGGAACAGGTGCTAGAAGCAATTGATAAAGGATTAGAGCCATTTAAAAAGTTGTTTAAGCGTGAGATTGTTACCGACGACATCATTCGTTTGACAGAGATCAAAATTAAACGTATTTCTAAATTTGACAGCTTTAAAGCCGATGAATTGATCAAATCCATTGAAAATGAAATTGCCGAAGTACAGCATCATTTAGAAAATTTGACCGATTATGCTGTAGCTTACTTCAAGCAGCTAATTAAGAAATATGCTAAGGGCAAGGAACGGAAAACGGAGATTCGTGCTTTTGATAATATCGAAGCCAATGTGGTTGCTGTTGCCAATGTAAAATTATATGCCAATTTTGAAGAAGGTTTTGTGGGAACCTCTTTGAAGAAAGATGCGTTTGTAATGGATTGTAGCGATATTGATGATATCATTGCGTTTCGTCGCGACGGTTCTTATTCAATAGCTAAAGTAAGTGATAAGTTCTTTTATGGTAAGGATTTAATACATGTGGATGTATGGAGAAAGAACGATGAGCGCACCACATACAATCTTGTTTATTGGGATGGGGCGGCTAAAAAGGCAATGGCGAAGCGTTTTAACGCTACGGGTTTGATTCGCGAGAAAATTTATAACATGGCCAATGAAAATCCTAAGTCCCAAGTGTTGTATTTTTCAGCCAATCCTAACGGCGAGGCGGAAAAGGTTACCATCCATTTGAGTGCATCGGCCAACGCAAGAATCAAGAGTTTTGAATATGACTTTGCGAAGCTTGCTATCAAAGGCAAAACGGCTTCTGGAAATCAAATTACCAAGTACTTAGTAAAACGTGTGGACTTGAAAGAAAAGGGGGGATCCACCTTAGGTGGGGTGAATATCTGGTGGGATGATTTAACAGGGCGTCTGAATGGTGATGAAAAGGGACAATATTTAGGGGATTTTAGTGGAGAAGATAGAATTTTGGTGATTTATAACGAAGGCAGTTATGAAATTACCAATTACGAGTTAATTAATAGGTATGAACCGAATGAAGTTTATTTGATTCAAAAGTTTTACGATTCACTTCCCTTGCAGGTGGTGTATTTTGATGGTAAGTCAAAACAATATTATATCAAACGATTCCTTATTGAAACCAGTACATTAGAAAAGAAATTTTTGTTTATCAGTGAGGAAAAAGGTTCTAAAATGCTGGAATGTTCATTGGCCAATCCTATGCTTATTTCTTTAACCACCACCAACAAAAGAGGTGAGGCATTATCGCAGGAAATAAATGTTTCAGAATTTATGGATGTGAAAGGTTGGAAAGCTGTTGGTAACAGATTAACCACAGATACTGTTAAGAAAATTTCGCTGGTTTCAGAGAAATATGGAAGAGTAGAATCTATTATCGAAGATGTTGAATTACTCAACGGTGATGAGTCAGAAATGGGGCAGGATGATGAAGAACATTCAAACTCTAACGAACAAGATTCAGGCGTTAATAACGAAAAGGTTGGAAGTAATGACCAAGATGCTATTGTACCGCCTGAAAGTAATGGACCACAATTGAATTTATTGTAATGTATCTGAAAATCGATCCGATTAAAATGGGTCTGAGATTTAGTTATGTATGGTCTTTGGATTTATTACCGTATGATATTGTCAAAAATCCATTCTGCTGATTTAGAGAAAAAATAACTGAAGATTAAAATAAACACCGCGTATTGAACCAATGTAGTTATTTTCCAAGTATTGATTGGATTTTTTGATTTTGCTTCTATCCAAAAAGTGGAAATGCCCATGCATATGAGTAATACCGTGTTTCTTTTGATATCAAAATGAGATTTTGATATTTCTAAAAACGCCAACCATAGGCTGTAAGCCACAGAAGTTAATAAACCAATTTTTGCTCCTTTAACAATCATGAAGTCATTGAGTTATGAAGAAATCGGGCTCAATATACCTCATTTTTGGTATAAAACAAATATTTTCTAATTAATTTGTCATTAATTAGTTATGATTGTCTAATCCATTTGATAAAATCTTTCCAACTTGGTTTCTTTCCATACATTAAAATCCCTACCCGGTAGATTTTTGCTGAAAGCCAAACCATGAAAATAAAAGTTAAAACCAATAAACCAAAACTAGCCAAAACCTCGATTAATGGAACATCAAAAGGTGCTCTTACTGCCATTACAATAGGACTGGTTAATGGGATCATGGAAAATATCTGTGCCATTTTACCATGTGGTGCTTGGAAAACTACGGTTTGTGCAATAATGAATCCGAATATCAAAGGTAGAGAAACGGGCATCATAAATTGCTGGACATCCGTTTCTTGATTCACGGCAGCACCAATTGCCGCAAAAATAGAACTATAGAGTAAGTATCCCCCGAGAAAAAACAAAACAAAAATAACAATGATTTCACCCATGGGAATGGTGTTAAAACCTTCTATGATTGCTAATTTTTGAGAAATGGCATCATTTGCGGCTGAATTCATAGGGTCGGTAGCGCCACTCAACTTCGATCCGGGTCCCGAAATGGACGTTGGATTCATGGGGCCGTTGGGTTTGGGTATTTCACTTAATTGCGACTTAAAAGCGAATGACAAGGAGAAAATAAGGCCGATTCCCAATCCGATCCAGGCCAAAAATTGAGTAAGTCCAACCAAAGCAACACCCAATATTTTACCCATCATTAACTCGAATGGTTTTACTGAACTTACAATCACTTCTACAATGCGATTGGTTTTTTCTTCCATGGCTGAACGCATCACCATGGAGCCATAAACGAAGATAAATATGTAAATAATCATGGCTAAAGCAAATCCAATTCCAGATCGTAAACCGGTTCCAGAGCTGTTGGTTTCTCCAGCATCATTGATTTCTAAAGATCGAATGCCGCCTTTTACCTCTGTTGAGGCCAATTGTGATGCATTGATACCTAAACTGATTAGTGCTTTATCGTGTATGGCGTTTTTCAATAAACTTTCCAGACTCGATAGTTCTGCTAATGAAAAGGATTTTTTAGAAATTAATTCGGTGCTATCCAATGAAATTAAATCTAAATCTTGGATATTTAGGTAACCATCAATTATTTCATTTTCAATATCTTCCGTAATTTGATTTTCATATTTGGGAGGATCCAGGAAGATGAAATTACTTTTCAAAGCCGTTTCCGAGGGGATTTGAATTTCACCCTTGTAATACATCTTTTTTAAAGAGGAGTCTTCTGATCCTTGTATTGCCACCCAAATTGCCCCACCGTAAAAGAGTGCAATTAATAAGGGACCTAAAAACGTCATAACGATAAAGGTTTTATTCTTTATTCGAGTTAGGTATTCTTTTTTTAGTACAACCCAAATGTTTTTCATGATTCTTTTTCTGTTACTTGGTTTACAAAAATTTGATGGATGCTCGGTACATATTCTTGAAAACCAATCAATTTTCCGGTTTTAAATGCATCGTTTAATAAAGTTTGAAACGTTTGATTTTCTTGGGTTTGAATTCGTAGCCAGTAACGATTATCGAAATCGCGGTGGGATGACTGAATTGCGTATTTTCCAAAAAGTAAATTTCCTGTATCTGATGGTAATTTGGATCTTGTGGAGTTGTTTTCTTCGTTTTTTGGTATGCTTTGGCTGTTTTGATCGGAATTTTGGGGGATGTTAACGGGGTTTGGGCTTGAGTAGTTTAGACTGCTTTCGTTGGATTGGCTATTGAAGCTATTTTGTGAGCTTTCGTTAATGTTACCTTCGTAGGAGAAGTTGTTTTTATTTTGAGTAGCTTCAATTCCCGGATTTTCTGAAAAACACAAGTCGTATTCATTTTGAAAGAATGAACGTCGTATATCATGAATTTTTCCATCCAAAATTTTTGTACCTTGATGAATAATAGCCAAGTTATCACAAAGTTCTTCCACGTTATCCATGCGATGAGTAGAAAACAAAAAGGTTGTTCCCTCGTTTTTCATTTCAATAATCAATTCTTTAATCAAGTCAGCATTCACAGGATCAAAACCTGAAAAAGGTTCATCCAGAATTAAAAACTGTGGTTTGTGTAAAATGGTGGAAATGAATTGAACTTTTTGAGCCATTCCTTTGGATAACTCTTCCATTTTCTTGTCAGCCCAATTCAATATATCCATTTTCTTCATCCAGTGCTTTACCCGCTCTTTAGCTTCGCTTCTTTTTAGGCCTTTTAATTCAGCAAAGTAAAGGAGTTGGTCAACTACGGACATTTTTCGATACAAACCCCTTTCTTCTGGCATATATCCAATGAGGGGAATGTGTTTGGATGACAAGGGTTGTTTATTGAACCAGATTTCTCCTCGGTCGGGAGTGGTTACGGTGGCCAACATCCGTATAAGTGTAGTTTTACCTGCACCGTTTGGACCTAGTAGCCCAAAAACACTTCCTTGCGGTATTTGTAATGAAATGTCGTTGTTTACACATCGATCATCGAAATATTTGTAAACGTTTTTTACTTCAATCATTTGTGTTTGCGTGATTTAAAATTATTACCGTGTTATTTAGGTTATTCGGTTTTATTATTTTTAAGCGTACTTTTTAGTTCTGACTTGTTGTATAGAAGATAAAAGCAAATTAGTAATACGCTTAGTGTTCAAAGTAATTAGGGCAAGACAAAAACTATGACTTAACAATTGCGAGTTTAAAGAATAGTTTGCAAAACTTGTATGTATTTCGATAATATGAAAAAGAATTCCGTTGTAAATTCTGAATGTAGGCATTGATGAATACAGGAAAAGATCACGCAATAAGAATTACATGCATTTGCATTCGTTGAATATTACTTGAATTGAAATTTTAGCAGACTTTGTCTGCTGCATAACTTGCGCAAAGTGAGTGGGGCTTGGTGCGAGCTTTGTATCCCATCGATTCTACTAAACCTACTGCCGCTCGTACTACATCGTTGGATTTGAAACGAGGATCGGGATTTAAGTCGAGATCTATAAACTCTGCTCGGGGAAGTCCAGCATCGAGTAGGTGATTTGCTAATTCCACCGATAATTCTACTTCGTGCCAAAGACGCGACCAACGTTCTCTAACGCGTGGTATGCGCTTTTTTGCATATAAAACATGACCGCCCTTTTTTTCTTTATATAATACCAAAACAATTCCGTAAATGGTTTGGCCATCGCGATTTTTTGAATCGCAGCCAATTATAATTTTAGCATCGGGATGTTGAAGCAGATAATGGCTAAGGTACTCCTTCAAATCAACTCGAATGTCTGTGGTTAGTATCTTGAATTCCATATTGATCGAATGTCGTTATTTTTTTTTGAAATTGCAAGGTGAAAATGTTAATTTACAATCGTTTAAGAATTTATTGTTGGTATTTTAACACGGTATTGTAACAAATTGAATGCTACTTGTACTTATGTATTGTGATAAATAGAATTTTGTATATTTCCTTTGTTCTTTTCGGGGGATTCTTTTTCTGGAGGAACGACATTGCCACTGGGCTTACACAACTGGGTGTAGCATTGGTGTTTGATCCTTTTGATTCAACGGTTCCATGGAAAGAACGTCCTACTTGGGTTAGAATATGGCTAATTTCACATTTACTCATTATTTCAACTTTACTCATTTTACTGCTTTTGGGTAAAATTGGAAAGTTGTAGATACTCGGTGTTTTTGACATAAATCGTAGGATTCGTTAAAAATGGAGAATGATAATTGGTCAGCGTATGAACTTATGAAATCTCATGAGGGAATGATTCGTAAGTTGCTTTATTTGCATGCATTGAATCCCGACGATGGGTATCAAGAAATTTACTTACAAGTTCAAAAATCCTTGTCCAGTTTTAAGGGTGAAAGTCGAATTAGTACTTGGTTGTATCGAGTATGTTTAAATACAATTTTAACATTGAATCGCATTGATCGGCGAATGTCTATTTTGTCTGAGGATGGTAGTTTTATTGAGTTTGAAGGACATGCAAATTTGCAATCGAAGAGTCAGGAGGAATGGGATGCAAAGAATACTTTGGTTCATGCATTATCTAGGTTGAATGACTCAGATAGACAGATAATTGTAATGTATTTAGAGGGATTTTCAGACGATGAAATCGCCTCAGTATTTGGTTTAACAGCAGGAAATGTGCGGGTTAAAGTTTACAGAATTAAATTAAAATTACAAGAATGGATAAACAAAAATTGAGCATAGAAGAACTTTGGAAAAACTTGAATGCCGATGAGGTTGCTTCGAGTAGAGTGAATGAGCAGAATTTTCACTTAGTAGGAAAGTCTGTTGGTTGGAGGGGGTGGATCTCTGTTGAAAATGAATTGAATATTTTGAAGGGTTTGAATCGTCAGTTGTGGTTGGGATTGTTGTATTCGGTTTTAATTACAGCAGGATATGTGTTTTTGTTATTTGGAAATTACTTGCTGTTTGTTAAGGCAGTTTTGGCATTACTCGTAGTGTTTAATGTACTTATTACTCTACGTATGATAGGCATAATGAAATTGGTTAGAACATTTAATGTGGGGAATAACATTTTAGAAAATGCACGAACATTGGTTAAAGCATTAAATCAATGGAAAAAGTATCAACTGCAATTTGCTTTATGGGTTTATCCTTGGGCAATATTAGGTGGTGGAGTTATGGGATATCAAATTGGTTCTGGTTTTACCGATATTCCTAATAGGTTAATATGGATATTGCTGGTTTTGGTTGTGCCTATGACTTGGATTTCACATCGCTTTGCATTGTGGATGTTCAACAAGAGTTTTCAAAAATCCATTACACGCATCGATAATTGGATTGCAGATATCGAAAATTAAATCAAATACTAAAAAATTAAATTACAATTGCATATTTATGAAAAAAACAGGCGCATTATTATTGCTATTAATCAGTGCTTTTTCGGTTAAAGCACAGCTTTTATGGGAAGTTACCGGTAACGGTTTGTCTAAACCATCGTATTTGTATGGTACAATACACTTGGTTAAAAAGAAGGATTTCAAGGTATCCCCCGAAATAAATGAAAAATTAACCGCTTCAGAACAAGTGATAATGGAAATGGATATGGATTTCGGTATTTCTGAAATGATGGAAATGGCCAAACGCATGATGCTTCCCAAGGGCAAAACATTGGAAGATTATTGCACACCGG
>CAZQFZ010000044.1:18044-20191 GCA_964592635.1 uncultured Rhizobium sp. | reverse complement strand
GTAGTTCGAGAATTGGGCAAAGTATATGGCTTACCCAAATCGGAAATTGATGCCCTTCTCGAACGGCATTCCTATTTTTCTCCCAAGGAATTTGAGCAGTTTTTGCCCGACGAAAACACGGTTAAGCACTCCCGCGATTCGGTGTATAGCACCCCTGGAGTTGGGCAACGCGTGCGGAATCGGGTGATGCGTAGCAGTGCAACACTAACCAATAGTCAAAGCGGAAGTAGCGGGTTTGGAGGAGTTGGAACAACTCGAGCGGGGAGCAATGCGGGAGTGGAAACTCGAGCCGGGAGCACGCCAACTCAAACCAGAAACAACGCAGCATTACCAAGTCGAACTACAAGCAATGCGATGGGGTCAACTCGAACAACTACGTATGAATACGACACCGACACCCCGGAACTCCATCCCGATAAAGAGTCGTTGTACAGTGAATTATTGAGGCACGCTCAGAAAATACACAACTTACCGAATTATCGCAGTTTGCATGTTGGAGGTATATTGATCTCTGAAAAGTCATTATATCACTATTCTGCACTGGATTTACCGCCAAAAGGCTTTCCATCGGTTCAATTCAGCATGTTAGAAGCGGAAGATTTGAACTTAGCTAAATTTGATATTTTGAGCCAACGTGGGCTTGGACACATCAAAGACGCCGTGATTTACGTCCGCGAAAACCGAGGCATTGAACTCGATATTCATCGGATTCAAGAATTTAAAAACGATGAGAAAATTGCGCGCATCATAGCCCATGGCAATACCATGGGCTGCTTTTACGTAGAAAGTCCCGCTATGCGGCAACTTTTAAGAAAATTGCGATGCCGAGATTACCTGACTTTAGTGGCAGCCAGTAGTGTAATCCGGCCCGGTGTTGCCCGCAGCGGGATGATGCGCACTTTTATTGAGCGACATATTGATCCCCAAAAACGAAATGAGGCACATCCCATCATGCAATCCATATTGCCGGAAACCTATGGAATTATGGTGTACCAAGAGGATGTAATTCGGGTAGCAAGTGAGTTTGCGGGCTTAGGGCTTGCCGAAAGTGATGTACTCCGAAGAGGCATGAGTGGAAAATTCCGAAGTAAGGAAGAATTCCAAAAAGTGAAGGACCAATTTTTTGCCCAAGCCAGCGCGAAAAAACATCCCCCAAAGCTCATTCAGGAGGTATGGCATCAGATTGAAAGTTTTGCAGGATACAGCTTTGCTAAGGGACATAGTGCGAGCTATGCCGTAGAAAGTTATCAGAGTTTACACCTTAAAACCTACTACCCGTTGGAATTCTACACCGCGGTAATCAATAATTTCGGGGGATTTTATCGCACCGAATTCTATGTTCACGCAGCCAAAATGTGCGGAGCGGATGTTCAATTGCCTTGTATTCAAAACAGTGGTGGACTTACGCGAATCAAGGGTTCCACCATTTGGTTGGGATTGGGTTTGATTCAAGGAATGGAAGCCCAATTAATCCAAAGAATTGAACGCGAACAATTATTGCCTTTTATTGATTTAGACGATTTTAAGAATCGTTGTCAACCGGGCCTTGAGCAATTCAAATTACTCATACAGATTGGTGCATTGCGATTTACGGATAAGTCGCGCAAAGAATTATTGTGGGAGGCCCATGCACTTTACGCTAGCGAAAAAAAGAAAACACCCAAAAAATCCAGTTCCGATAAAGCCATAGAACGATTAGGCGATTTGGCTCAACCGGTTTTATTTCGAGAAAAAACAAAAGAGTATGAATTACCATCGCTAGAAGACAATCCGATTGAGGTAGCCATTGACCAGCGAGAATTATTGGGATTCACATTGGTCAATCCATTTGAGTTGGTTGAGCCTGACTCGATTCCAGAATCTCAAATTCGAGGTCGCAAGCTGCATGAACTTTTAGGTAAATCCATTTACATTGAAGGACGTTTGGTTACGGTGAAGCCCACCAAGACTATTGGTGGTAAGGAAATGAACTTTGGAACGTGGCTAGACCGGGATGGCTACTTTTTTGATAGTGTCCATTTTCCGCCTGTTGTAGCGCGATATCCCTTTAAAGGCCGGGGTATTTATCGTTTGTGGGGTGTTGTTATTGAAGATTTCGGAGTAGTAGCATTGGAGGTTGCAAAAATGGAAAAACTGGGAGTAAAACC
>CAZQFZ010000044.1:0-17944 GCA_964592635.1 uncultured Rhizobium sp. | reverse complement strand
TGCATCATTATTGATCCATTTGAAAATGATTTATCTCCGTTGATATTACTCCAACACTCCTAACCATGCAACTGAATATACTTTACATTGATGGAATAAAAATAAATCCAATAGATAATGACCAAACAAAAAACTATTACTCTAACCCAGGTTTTTTTCAGTTGAAATTGAAAACATTGATAAAACTCAAACATCACATCGCTCGAGGTAACCCATTCATATATTCGAAATAACGGGAAAAGACACCAAATGAGAACTGCTGAAAATCCTAAAAAATTCAATCGAAAAGAATGCGTGAAATCGCCATACAGAAATGCCAAAACAGCACGTGTAGATCCACAACTGGGACATTCCTTTCCCGTGATGCCCTTAATCCAGCAAATGGTGGATTGGCCCAAAAGAAAATCGCGAAAGACGATTGCTAAAATCACCAAAAGTAAGGCCAACAGCCAAATTCGTTGGGTGATTCGATAAAATCGTGCTTTCGCGACCATTAAAATTTACAATTGCCTTTGGAACTAACCAAAGAGTAATGTTATTAAAGCAAAATACATTCTATAAATGCTCTATTTACATGCGCAATTAGTTAAACATACTCACATTATAAGAACATTTATTAAATGCTTTGTATTGCCAAAGCAAGAATAACCGTGGTAGTTTTACGACATTAATAAAACATTTTGTAAACGCTCCATATTTTTTTGACGGGTAGCGCCCATAATTAGAAACAAATCAACGATTGACCAGATACCACATCCCCCTAAAGTTAGCAGTTTGCCAATACCTAAACCTGTATCTCCAATCATAAAACGATCAATACCCAAAGCACCTGCCAAAATCGAAACGATTAAAATAGTAGTTGGATCCTTGAATTCAACCATCTGAATGTTAATCATTTTAGACTCATCAAGGTTCATTAATTGTTCGCGAATTGCGGGGAGCTGATGACTTTCGAAAAACTTCGAATTGGTCATTAAAAACATGTCAACTTTACTAGATTCCATAGCGTTATTTTTGTTGTAAGTTTCAATAATACATCAATTTATTGATTCTACCATCTAAACTCAAATAATTATCAAAATCAAAACCTATGGTTCCAATTCACACGTTCCGAACCACTTGTAGCGATTGCGTGCCACCCAACGATATGCCGCATCGCACACGAATTTGGGTATTAATCGAAGTAGCCAATAAACGGTCTTCCCCAAAAAGCCTGAATCCTTTATGATATTCAAAACCGCGTTGGATTCAAAATAAACTTGTTCTTTTACCACCCGATGGTAACCCTCTGCCTTCAATTCAGCTGCATCCGAATTCTCCCTATCAATCGCTTCCACCCCGCTCAATTCTCTGTTGTTTAAATTCAAATTGCTTAAAACAACCCTGTGGTAAACAACAGAATCCGGCGCAAGGCCGGATTCTGTTTGATATTTTTTCATAAATTCCTTTCCCTCTGCCGACTGCAATGAACGCAATTCAAAACGAGATTTACGATCAATTTTCCGAATCCACTTCACCCAAAAATGACACAGGTTGCATACTCCGTCGAAATATACAACTAACCTGATTTCGTTATTTTCGGGGCTAATCATTCGAAAGATTCGGTTCTGCAGAAATGAACATTTGAACAATCCAAATTCCATCTTCTGAACGCAAGATGAAATTGATCTAATTCACGAAAAATGTTCAATTAGTGGTGGTGTCCACCCGGACCATGAACATGACCGTGATCCAATTCTTCTTCGGTTGCTTCGCGAACTGCTAATACTTTACCTTCAAAGCTCAATGCTTCACCCGCTAACGGATGATTAAAATCCATCATAACGGTGCTATCGGTAATTTCAACCACTTTGCCATCCAT
The DNA here is from genome assembly GCA_964592635.1 of uncultured Rhizobium sp. GTDB lineage: Bacteria > Bacteroidota > Bacteroidia > NS11-12g > UBA955 > VMCP01. The sequence continues at coordinate 16,083 of CAZQFZ010000044.1, read as the reverse complement.
AGGATTGCCGTCTTGATCTTGCATAGGTAAAATTGCACCAATTTGAAGAATATCAGCAGGTACGTCCTCACCTTCAAAAATATTTTTTGGCAATTCAACCATGTACTGGTCGCTTGCTTCACCATAACCTTCTTCTGCTGTAAGAGTAAAAGAAAATGTATCTCCCACGGCCAAACCATCCAACTTTTCATCGAAAGCAGGTAATGTTTGACCAATACCGTGAATAAACATCAACGGTTGCTCCTCAGAAGCGTGGTCTGCAAGTTCTCCGTTGTTTAAAGTCAACGAATACGATAGACTCACTACTCGTTGTGGGGCAATTTTATTGATTTCCATGCTTCAAAGTACTATATAAATATTGGAATTTCTATCGTTTGTTCACGATAACCCGTCTAAATGTGAATAAATACCGTTAAAATATGGGTATATTCTTTCTATTTCACCCAAGATTTTTGTAGTTTCGGGGGATATGAATTCTGCCGAAGCACAACTTCGTATTCAACAATTAACCAACGAATTACGCAATCACAATTACCGCTATTATGTTCTTTCCGAACCCTCCATTTCCGATTTTGAGTTCGACCAACTCCTCAAAGAACTGGAGCACTTAGAGCAACAATTCCCCGAATTAGCATCCCCAGAAAGCCCTACCCAAAAAGTAGGAGGCACCGTTATTGATGGTTTTCAAACCATTAAACACCGCAGGCCCATGCTTTCTTTGGGCAATACGTACAATGAATCTGAATTGCGCGATTTTGATGAACGTACCCGAAAATCTACCGGTTTGGAACAAATTGAATATGTGTGTGAACTTAAAATTGATGGACTGGCTATTTCCGTTTTTTACGAAAACGGACAATTGGTTCAGGCCGTTACTCGTGGCGATGGAATCCAAGGCGATGTGGTTACCGAAAACGTAAAAACCATTCGTAATTTACCCAAAATCATACGGGGGAATTTTCCTCAATCCTTTGAAATACGAGGTGAAATTTTTATGCATCGAAAAGGATTTGAACGCCTCAATCAAATTCGTTTAGAAGCAGGTGAAACCCCATACGCAAATCCCCGAAATGTAGCATCTGGCTCGCTTAAAATTAAAGACAGCGCAGAAGTAGCAAAACGTCCGCTCGATATTTTTTTATATCAACTTTACGAAGACGAAAATCGATACTCCACCCATTGGGAAACCTTAGAATCAGCAAAATCATGGAACTTACCCGTTCCCCAAACAGCCAAAAAATGTCTCGGTATTGACGAAGTACTTTCCTTCCTGCATGAGTGGGATGAGAAACGACATGAATTGAGTTTTGATACCGATGGGGTTGTTATTAAAGTAAACGACAAACGACTTCAGGAAGAACTCGGTTTTACAGCGAAAACTCCCCGTTGGGCCATAGCATATAAATTTCAAACTGAAACCGCTTCCACTCCGTTATTGGGCATTACGTATCAAGTGGGTCGAACCGGCGCCATCACTCCGGTAGCAGAACTTCAACCGGTTGCTTTACTTGGCACTACTGTAAAACGCGCTAGTTTACACAATGCCAACGAAATGCAGCGTTTGGATATCCGTTTGGGCGACACGGTTTTTGTGGAAAAAGGAGGTGAAATCATTCCTAAAATTGTGGGTGTCGATTTTGCCTTAAGACCTTCGAATTCAACTCCTTTAGACTACATAACACATTGTCCGGAATGCAACTCGGAACTGATTCGACAAGAAGGCGAAGCCCAACACTACTGCCCTAACGATGAATTTTGTCCACCGCAAGTGGTTGGAAAATTGGAACATTTCATTGGCAGAAAAGCCATGGACATTCAATCGGTTGGAAGTGAGTTATGCGAAACGCTCTATCGCCATGATTTGGTGAAAGATATTGCGGATTTTTATGAATTGAAATTAGAGGATTTACTGCAGTTGGATCGCATGGGCGACAAATTAGCCAGTAATATTATTCGAGGCATTGAAGAGAGCAAGTCTCAACCGTTTGAACGTGTTTTATTTGCCATGGGAATACGTTATGTGGGTGAAACGGTGGCTAAAAAATTAGCCACAGCATTAATAAGCATTGATAAATTAATGTCTGCAACGTTGGAGGAATTGATTGCCATTGACGAAATTGGAGAACGTATTGCAGAAACGGTTGTTGCCTATTTCAAGGAGCCGAAACATCGGGAATTGGTTGAACGATTAAGAAATGCAGGTTTACAATTCGAAGCTGTTTTACAAGAAAAACTGGGTGATTCACTTCAAGGAAAATCGTTTGTTATTTCAGGAGTTTTTGAAAAATATTCACGCGATGAACTCAAAGAATTGGTGGAACAACACGGCGGTAAAATGGCCTCTGGTGTAACCTCCAAAACCCATTTTTTGATAGCCGGTTCGGGAATTGGTCCCTCAAAATTGGAAAAAGCTGAAAAATTAGGCGTACCTTTAATTTCTGAAGACGATTTAATTCAAATGATCCATGGAAACTCCCAGTCTTAACCTACCCAAATGGAAATTGAGTTTGCTTAAAACCAAGTATGCAGCTCAACGATTGCCAGCCTCTAAAAACAGCACATCCAATAATAACGCCGAACAAGACCAACAAAAACTTCCTGGATTTCAGCAACTTAAACACATCACGCTGTACATGAGTGCGCATCAATTTCAGCGAAACAGACAAGTTATTTTGGAATTTATTGATTATCTTCACAATAACAATAAAATCGTTCATTCCATCATTGTGTACCAAACACGCGATTCAAAAGCCGTTGTGAATGATTCTGGTAGTGACACTACTCACCTGATTTTGAAAGACTTCAACTATTATGGCGTCCCCAAAACAGAAACAGCAAAAAAAGCGGTGAATCGCAACGTAGATTTATTCATCAATTTAGATCCAAATGGAGGTTTAACGATGCTGGGATGTGCGGCAGAAGCGAATGCTACCCATTCGATCAGTCCCTATCATCCACAATATCAATCGTTTTTTAATATCCTGATGAAAGAGTCAAAAGATGACGATTTGTATCAGTACATTTGCAGTATTAAATCATTTTTCAATCACCTATCATGAAGGAATTTATAGGCACCGGAGTTGCTCTTATCACTCCATTTAAATCCGATTACAGTATCGATTTTACGGCATTAGCGAATATCGTAGAACATCAAATCAGCAATGGTACCGACTATTTAGTGGTTTTAGGTACCACTGGCGAGAGCGCAACACTCAGTAAGGAAGAAAAACGTGCTGTAATGGATTGCATTATTGAAGCCAATAACGGTAGAGTTCCTTTGGTTTTAGGTATCGGGGGAAACAACACATTGGCAGTTGCTGAAGAATTTCAGAACACCAACTTCGAAGGGTTTTCAGCCATACTTTCCGTGAGTCCGTATTACAACAAACCCAATCAAGAAGGGATATTCCGCCACTATGAATATCTGGCAGAACGCAGTCCCCTTCCCATCATCATTTACAACGTACCTGGAAGAACGGGCAGCAACATGACGGCTGAAACGCAGCTGCGTTTGGCTCAACTTCCCAAAATCATTGCCACCAAAGAGGCCAGTGGAAACATGGAACAAGTGATGCAAATCATTGCTCAAAAGCCCCAGGATTTCTTGGTGATAAGCGGTGATGATGCGTTAACTTTTCCCCTAATGGCTGCTGGAGCATCCGGTGTTATTTCGGTTATTAATCACGCGTTTCCTTTGGAGTTTTCAGGGATGGTTAGAGCGTGCTTAAATGGCAATTGGGATACCGCACGCACACTTCATTACCAAACGATGCCAGCCGCCATTCAAATCTTTGCGGATGGAAGTCCCGGCGGAATAAAAACGATGTTAAACGAAATGGGTTTGTGCGATACCGTGGTTCGTCCTCCGTTATACCAAGTCAACCCTTCTGTTGAAGCCAGTCTTCGAGCCATGGTGAAGAAATAAATCCATAGAAATACATACGCCATCCAGGAATTTCCAGCAGCTCAACCTCTTTTCATGAATCCAAACCTCAATCCAAATAACGAACATTTAAGTAAGCAGGACAAAGACTTTGAAAAAGTACTGCGTCCTGCGGAATTTGATGATTTCACGGGACAAGAAAAAATCCTCGAGAATCTTCGTGTATTTGTTGAAGCGGCTAAAATGCGAGATGAAGCTTTGGATCACGTTTTATTGCATGGTCCTCCGGGTTTGGGTAAAACCACTTTGAGTCACATTGTTGCCAATGCTTTGGGAAGTTCTTTGAAAATAACTTCCGGCCCTGTTTTAGAAAAGCCCGGTGATTTGGCAGGTTTGTTAACCAATCTTCAAAAAGGCGACGTTTTATTTATTGATGAAATTCATCGATTGAGTCCGGTAATTGAAGAGTATTTATATTCTGCTATGGAGGACTATCGAATTGATATCATGATTGATACCGGTCCGAATGCTCGTAGTGTACAAATAGCGTTGCAACCCTTCACATTGGTTGGCGCAACCACCCGTAGTGGTTTGCTCACCGCTCCCCTTCGTGCGCGATTCGGCATCAATTGTCGTTTGGAATATTACACCGCAGAATTATTGACCAAAATTGTGAGTCGAAGTTCTGAAATTTTACGAACTCCCATCCACGATGAAGCATCATATGAAATTGCCCGTCGAAGTAGAGGAACTCCGCGTATTGCCAATGCTTTATTGCGCAGAACACGCGATTTTGCACAAATAAAAGGCGACGGAACAATTACGCTGGATATTGCCCAATTCGCATTGCAAGCGCTGAACGTTGACGCAAATGGACTGGATGAAATGGATAATCGCATTTTAAGCACCATTATAGATAAGTTCAAAGGCGGACCTGTGGGTCTAAATACCATTGCAACTGCCGTTGGTGAAGACTCAGGCACGATAGAAGAAGTTTACGAACCCTTTTTGATCCAAGAGGGATATATCCAAAGAACTGCCCGAGGCAGAGAAGCTACGCACAAAGCATATACGCACCTTGGAAAAATCCCCAGTCAAGGTAGAAATACGTTATTTTAGTTTTTCGGGGGATGATTTTTCAGGTACGATTTTTCAGGGATGTTTTTTCGGAGGATGATTTTTCAAGGGATGTATTTGCGATAGAAGTTTTTATTCGGGTGAGAGTCGATTCATAAATCAAAATAATAAATGCGTTTCGCTTTAATGGTAATTTTCAAGAGTTTACTTATCCATAAATTTCACTACTCCGGCAATTTTTTTAGAATAGATTAAATACAAAATTCCAGTGAACCAGTTTCCTGAAAAATAGATAAACCCATGAATATCGAGCAACAAATCAAAAGCAAAGCCGTGGAATTGGGATTCTTGGATTGTGGATTTGCAACCGCTCGAAGATTAACAGAGTTTGAATCTCAAGTTAAAGATTGGTTGAATCGGGGTTATCATGGCGAAATGAATTACATGGAAAATCATTTCGACAAACGTTTGGATCCCACACAATTGGTCAACAATGCCAAAACGATAATCGTTCTAGCCTACAATTATTATCCTTCAATAACACAAAACAACCAAGCGCCACAAATTGCCAAATACGCATTGGGCGAAGACTACCACAAAGTAGTTAAAGATCAATGCTTTTTACTCTTACAATACATTCAACAAATACTCCCCAACACCCAAGGACGATGTTTCGTAGATTCTGCACCCGTGCTCGAACGACAATGGGCACAAATAGCAGGTTTGGGCTGGTTAGGTAAAAATAGCTTGTTGCTTAAAAAAAGTGTAGGTAGCTATTTTTTCCTTTCTGAAATAATTATCGATCAAGAAATTACTTCTTCTCAACCGTTTGAAACCGATCATTGCGGTGAATGCACACGATGTATCGATGCCTGTCCCACTCAAGCCATTGTGGCCGAAGGTGTAGTCGATGCCACTAAGTGTTTATCGTATGTAAGTATTGAAAAAAGAAGCGTATTAACATCCCCCGAAAAAAAATGGCTGGAAACCTATTTGTTCGGTTGCGATGTGTGCCAAGACGTTTGTCCCTGGAATCGATTTGCAACACCTACCCACGAAAAACGATTCAGTCCGAATACCACGGTGGATTCTGAAAATTGGTTGGATTGGGACAGAAATCGTTGGAAAAATCTATCGGAAGAAGAATTCAACCAACTTTTTGGGAAAACACCCGTAACTCGAATGGGATATGAAAAGTTAAAATCCGTTTTAGGTACTAAGTGAATTGACATAAACTCCTTGTAAAACCAAACCAGTTCACCGGCTAAATTAACCCAAACCACAAGTTAAATCAACTTACCTGTTAAATCAACTTACCGGTTAAATCAACCTAGTTCGCTGAATGAGTCGACCTACACCACGGGGAATTTCAAGGTAAATGTGGTGCCGCGATCCAACTCGGAAACAAATTCAATGCTGCCATTAAACTGTTCAATGATTTTTTTGGATATAGCCAAACCCAATCCCATTCCGGAGTTCTTAGTACTGAAGTTGGGTGAAAATATCTTACCGTACAGATTTTCTGGAATTCCTTTTCCGTTATCAATCACTTGAATTTTTACATATTGACTGCCTTCAACAACCATTTGAACAGAAATTTCTCCGATTCGGTCTTCTGGAATCGCTTGTATGGCATTTTTGAATAAATTGTTGAAAATACGGACTAACTGATGCGGGTCGGCCCAAATAAAAATAGGGGTTTCAGGGAATTGCGCCAGAATACTTTGTCCCATTTCCTTTTCATTTAGCGCAATAGAATCCATTAAAACCGCGGTAAGATTTATTCGTTCCAAAACAGGATCTGGCATTTTAGCAAACGAACTAAATTCTTCTGCCATACTGCTTAAACTGTCGATTTGTCGAATGAGTAATCCAATCGTTTTATTTAATTTTTCGTTAAAATTAACATCACCTCGCGACATGGAAAATTGCAAATGCTGCAACGACAAACGCATTGGAGTAAGTGGATTTTTTATTTCATGAGCCACTTGTTTTGCCATTTCCTTCCAAGCACCTTGACGCTCACTTTCGGAAAGTCGATTTAAACTTTCATCTAATTGGGTCAGCATTTTGTTATATTCTTTAACCAACAATCCAATTTCATCATTTCGATACCACAGGATGGGCTTATTGCTTTCACCCAACTTCATTCTCGAAAGTTGATTTTTCACTACAATAAGCGGTTTGGTAATTCGATTCGATACCCAACGAGTAATACCGAAAGCCAAGGCAAAAATCAGGATGAAAATATTGACAATGGTTACCAGGAATTCTGAAATTTCTCGATTTAAATCTGCTTTGTTCGAATAATATGGCAAATTCACATATCCCCTAACATCCAAATTATTATCGATCAATGTACTGTAAGCGGAAATGTATGACAAATCGGAAATACGCTCGTCAAAAACATTGAAAGAAACTTCTTTTTGTTTGAATTTTTCAAACACCATGGGATTCATCAGATTTCCTGTGAATTTATCTTCATACAGCCTTGGATTGGTTGACACAATCAATTGACCAAATCGATCGAAAATATTGATATCGGTACCGTAAGATTCTGCTAAATCATAGACCAAACCTACTTCATATTTATTTTCCAAAACATCGAGTTCTACTTGACCACTAATTTTTTTAGCAATTTCATTTACCTTCCGGAGCAGTTCTTGTTTTTGACGATTGACATTGGTTCTAACAAAGAAGTTAATAGTTGTAAACAAAACCACGGTAAATATGATTAAGATAACTCCGGTTATAAATACACTCAACTGCTTTGAAATAAACCAATTATTTAACATCGCAAGCATGCGTTCTCTTGATTTGGGATGGGATTTTGATGAATCCGAAAATCGTTTAGACAACTCGCTATTGAGCCATTGAATCAAGCGATAAAGAAAATACATCAGTAGAGCAAAAATGGCAAACAAAGTAAACTGCAATGATGTTACCAACCAGGATGGATTTTCTTTACTCACTACGATCATTCCTTTATCGGAATCTGCAATAAACAAATGATTGTAATCCGGGTGAGAAAAATTGTGTGCACTTTTTAAAGAATCCTTCCACTTTAACTCCATTGGATAATCGTAGGTTCCTTGGTGCCTACTCAAACGATTTTCGCTATAAATGGCATAAGAGTAATTGTATCGAAATAATAATTTTTGATCTTTACTTTTATCCACCACATCCTCCAATTTACCTAGATTGGAGGTTGTTTTCGGCGATAAAAGAACAAAGTAATTGCTCAATACCATGGAGTCAGCCGAAATTTCAAATTTGCCCAAAAAACTTCCCCTCAGTCGCCGTTCATTAATCAAATTAAATCTACTCGTTTGTTTGATCGTCCAATCCGAGTTGTACATTGCGTTCAATGTGCCATAATCCACCGTATTTTCTTGATTTTGGGGGATTCCATTTGAATCAAACACAAAAATATTGACATCATATTCCGACGATAATGAATTGAAATACAATTCCTTAATCTTAGAATCTAAGGTAATTTTCGAGCCTGGCTGGGTGGTATAATAATACAAGGCCGTTACGTCGCGTTGAAGATCATTTTCAACATTCACTAATTCAAACTGTATATTTTTATCGGAACTTATTTTTAGATTTTCAGCAAAACTTAGTCGTTGTTGTAACTCTTTATTTTCTTTTTCGCCATTTACCATCATCGACAGTAAAAAACATGGAACCACTACGTCGAAAAGCCAATTCCTTCGATTACCCCAATCGGTGAAAATATCCCCAAAAGTCCAAATTCCCAACAAAATGAACCACCATACTATTAAATCCCAATTATGTACGGTTGAAGTTACTGAAATTAACGCAATCGTGGTTGGAAATATATAAACAAAATAGGGGGCCCAACGTCCTTGAAATTGATGAATATTATAGAAAATTTTGAACTGCTTTACAAAATGCAATCCGATAGAAAAAACCAAAATAACCAACAAAAATGCAATCCACGACGAGCGATTCAACAGAAATATTTGAGTGAAATCAAATGGAATTTCCGTTTTAGTCAAAATAAAATGAGCCAGATACAAGGAATAAAATACACTGATTTGTCCCAAATAAAGACTAATCACATTCCGAACTAACCGTCGAAATGCTGATTTAGAAGGGAGCTGAGATAATACTTTTTTCGACCATAAACGTATCCCCCAAAAGAGCAAAACGAGCCATATCAGTGTAGTTCCTAAGCTTGAAAAAAATGTATTGATATAGAAAATTCTACTACTAAATAACGGATTCAATTTCAAATTGCTGCCAATTACATTCAAGCATAGTAGAGAGTTAAATGTAACCCACAACACTGCGTTTAAGAATACGGGCCATTTCCAATTGGCATTTTGAAGCTGCAAAAAATACAACCCCAAGCTTGTAATCAACAACGAAATAATCAAATACACATCTATGAATCCACTGGGTGGTAAGAAAAATACGTTTAAATAAAAATTCCCCTCCGACTTTTTTATCCATTCACCTTTAAACTCAATGGGTTTGGAACCATGCATCGCAATACCAGATAAAAACATGCTTCCATTCAAACTAATATTGATTGAATCAGCCGAAATTTTCGGAAACTCTAAATTGAAAATATTCTGAACAAATACCCATTGATGCGAATCAATCTGTCGATCCCATGCCGCTAAATACACCCCATTTTGGTCAATTACGCTAAAATGGTTGCCGTTTGCTGGTTCAATGGAATATTCTTGATTGTTCCAGAACAGAGCTTGTCCTCGTTTAAACTTATAAACAGATATATCTCGGTTTTTACATATTCCTGCAAGTGAATCATCCGCAATTTTATTCAACTGGGGTTGAATTTGCTCGATCAGAAATGCGTTTGTAGATTCTACTTTTTGCTCAGCTGTTTCAATGATACGATGCGTTTCTTCCGATAAATTGACATTCTGACGCATGATGCCGTAAATACCAAAAGTAAAAAAAGAAACGGCCCCAATTGCCGTAAGCCAAATACCGGGTTTGAATTTCATGCCTTAGAGGGCTTAAAGGTAGGAATTTTTTGCTTCTTTTTGCATTAAATACCCTTGTACATAGTCAGATACCGCCGATGAAAAGTCCCAAAACGGCCTCGTATATCCTGCTTCACGTACTTTCTCCATTTGAGCTTGGGTAAAGTATTGATAGTTGTCTCGTATGTCTTCAGGCATATCGATGTATTCAATTTGGGGAGGAATTCCCAATGCGTGGAATACAGCTTCTGCCAATTCTTTAAACGTATGTGATTCGCCGCTTCCTAGATTGTATAAACCCGAATGACGACGATTTTCCATAAAATATATCAACACCGAGGTTACATCCTTAATGTAAACAAAATCTCTGCGTTGTGACCCATCAGCGTAATCGGCGCGATAACTTTTAAAAAGTTTCATGCCTCCAGTTTTCTGTATTTGATGATACGCATGAAATACCACAGAAGCCATTCGATCTTTGTGGTATTCATTGGGACCAAAAACATTAAAAAATTTAAATCCCGCCCAAAAAGGAGGTAGATTACCGGACTCAACTTGATCATTCACCCACAAATCAAACAGGTGTTTACTTTGTCCATACGGATTCAAGGGCATCAACTCACTTCCCGAAGTTTGATCCGAAAAACCCGCACTGCCATTTCCGTAGGTGGCAGCGGAAGAAGCGTAAATGAATGGCACGCTTTCCTGGCAGCAGAACTGCCATAACTTTTGCGAATATTCCACATTTAGATGATTCAGCACATCCCAATCAAATTCGTTGGTTCGTGTTCTCGCGCCAATATGAAATATGCATTGAACAAATCGAGCATTATCAGATAACCACTCAAATAACGATTCCCGCTCTACCCGTTGAAGTATGTTTTTATGCTCTAGGTTATTCAGTTTGTGTGTGTGAGAAAAATCATCAACCGCCACTAACGACCCATATCCTGCCCGCTCTAGTTCTCCAAGCAGTGCCGAACCGATGAAACCCAATGCGCCGGTGACCACAATCATTGGACAAAAATACAATAATGACTCTAACTTTGTAGCATGTCGGAGGAACTGTTTAAAGATCGGCTGTATTTAGATGAGGTGAAAACTCAAATCGAAAAGGATTTAGGAATTTCTGGATTTGAATTCCAACAGGCCTCGTATTTGAATTTAGAGGAGTTGTTGCCTGAATTGATTGAGGCCGTTACTCGAATTCGTACTCAAACTCCTGAAAAATGGATGAAAATCATTTATCGTGTGGATTTAACTGAGAAGCAATACCGTTTTGTTCAATCAATGGGCGGTGATACCCACGAAAATATGGCTAAAGCCATTGTATTGAGATGCTTTCAAAAAGTGCATACCCGAAAAAATTACATTTGAACGTTGTTAATCTCTACTCTTTTGTTGAAATTTGCATTTCTATGGAATTAAAGGATATCGTTTCTGTAACGGGAATGCCCGGACTACACAAGATTGTAGGACAAAATAAAACTGGATTGATTTTAGAATCGTTGACTGATGGAAAGAAATTTTCTACCAACCCTCGTCAACGTGTGAGTATATTGTCGGATATTTCAATGTTTGAAGAAGACGGAGAAGTTCGTTTGGCTCAAGTATTGAAAAACATCAAAGCATTGGAGGAAGCCGGAACTACCATCCCTAATGGAAAAGCTGAAACCGATGAAGCCCGCGATTTCATGGCTAAAATTCTTCCAAACTACGACCGCGAACGTGTATACCCTTCTGACATGAAAAAATTGTTTGCTTGGTACCATGTATTGAGCGACAAATTGGATTTTGCCACTCTTGACCAAGAAGAAACCGAAGAATCTTCAGAGGAAGAAAAAGCAGCTGCTCCTGCTAAAGCAACTAAAACTGCCGACAAACCCAAAGCAGCCGCAAAGGTTAAAACACCAACCAAAACAGCTTCTGGAGTTAAATCCAAAACCAGCACTCCCCGTAAAATGGGTAGCTAAACCAATGAGACACTACTTAAAACCCGATTTTAAAATAGAAACGGCCGAAGATATTTCGGCCGTTTTCCGTGAATTGCTTTCCCGCGAAATCAATTCCCCCGAAGACTACAATCAATTCCTCAACGATGTGAGTGAAGTTGACAGCCACGTTTCCGAGGATATGGCTTGGCGCTACATTCGTATGACTTGCGATACTAAAAACGAGGAAAACGAAAAGCGGTACCTCACTTTTGTACAGGAAATTCAACCTGCTCTTGCTCCGCTTGAGGATCAATTGAACCGTAAAATTGCAGAAAATACATTCGCCGATGCAAAAACTAACGATACCGCCTTTTTTATTTACCATCGTTCCCTAAAATCGGCCATCGAACTCTTCCGCGAAGAAAATATTCCTTTACAAGCCGAGCTTTCTACCTTGGCGCAGGAATACTCTTCTATTCAAGGTGCTATGAGTATTGAATGGGAAGGTCAGGAAATTACCTTGCAAAAAGCATCCAATTTCCTGATGGAACCCAATCGTGAACTTCGCGAAGAAATTTGGCATAAAATCCAAGAGCGCAGAGCACAAGACATTGATTCACTTGAATCAATATTCGACAAAATGGTTCAAAAGCGCCACCAATTGGCCTTGAATGCGGGTTTCGAAAACTACCGCGATTATATGTTCAAAGCTATGGGCCGTTTTGACTATACTTCCGACGATTGCAAGGCATTTCATTCTGCCATTGAACACCACGTGGTTCCTTTGTTGAAACAAGTTCAAGAACGCAGAAAATCCTTGATGCAACTGGATTCTTTGAAACCTTGGGACACCAGCGTTGACCCGCTCAATAGACCTGCGTTGAAGCCATTTACCAACGGGCAAGAGCTCTTAGATCGCGGTATTCATGCGTTAAATCAATTGGATCCTTTTTTCGGGGGATGTTTAACTACCATGAAAAACAAGCAGTTACTCGACCTTGAAAGTCGCGTTGGAAAAGCACCCGGTGGTTACAACTATCCGTTGGCTGAAACCAACATGCCGTTTATTTTCATGAATGCAACGGGCAATTTGAGGGATGTTGAAACTTTAGTTCACGAAGCAGGACATGCCATTCACAGTTTTCAAATGGCTCCACTTCCCCTAAACGCATATAAAAATACGCCTTCCGAAGTAGCTGAATTGGCATCCATGAGTATGGAATTGTTGAGTATGGAGGGTTGGAATTATTACTTCTCCGACCATTCAGAATTGGAACGTGCGAAAGCAGAGCAAATCGAAGGAATCATTGGTACATTGCCTTGGATTGCCACCGTAGATGCTTTCCAACATTGGGTTTATGAACATCCCAACCATTCGCGCGAAGAACGCAAAGAAGCGTGGAAATCCATTCAAAAACGTTTTTCTAGTAATTCGGTTGATTACACAGGATACGAAACGGCATTGGACTACGCTTGGCATAAACAATTGCATATTTTTGAAGTGCCCTTTTACTATGTGGAGTACGGTTTTGCTCAATTAGGCGCTATCGGCATTTGGAAGAATTACCACGAAAATCGCCAAACCGCTATTGAACAATACAAACATTTTATGACCTTGGGTTATACCCAGTCCATTCCTGAAATCTACCAAGCCGCTGGTGTGAAATTTGAATTTTCCGCCGATTATATTCGCGATTTGATGATATTCGTGAACGATCAATGGCGAAAAACCGTTTAATACCCAAAATTGACTTTAAAAACCCGTGGATTTTTTTCATTTCCACGGGTTTATTGTTCCTGCTCTTCTTACTCAAAGGCAGGATTTTCACCCTCTTGGGAAATTGTTGGAACCGTTTGCACCCCGATTGTTGGAGTCGCTGGGACAGTGGACTGTACCTTGAAATTGCAGAAAAGGGTCATACTTTATTTTTATGTCCAGATTACCCGGGTGCCTGGTGTGGAACTTCGGGATGGGCGCCCTTGTATCCATTCATCATTCGCTTATTTCATGGGTTGTTTCCGGGTTTGTCGTTTGCGGAATGGGGAATGTACTTATCCAACGGATTTTGGTGGGCGAGTTTGTATTGGTTGTATCGTTTAATTCGAAAATCTAATTGGTCGAACTCCTTGATTTTATCTGCCTTTGGTTTGTATTTGTTTATGCCGGGAAATGTATACTTTCATGCTATTTTTCCGATTTCATTGTTGGGATTTTGCTTTTTGGGGATGTTAGTTTATTTGCAGGAATCACAATTCTGGAAAGCCGGAATATTTGGATTTTTCGCAACTCTATCTTACAGTATTGGATTTTTTCTAATTCCCGCATTAGCATTTTGGATGGTAGAAAACCAAATTCGGCGCGGTGGATGGAAATTTGAACGAAAACTTCTCCTACCCCAACTTCCAGTACTGGTTTTGTCGGCCTTGGGTATAACCACATGGTTTGTTTATGATTATTGGGCCACTGGACATTGGAATGCATTATTTTTAATACAGAGCAAATACGGACATCGTATCGATTTGCCATTTCGGATGTTGGCACGTCACTTTGAAATCATGTTAAACAGCAAAACTCCGTGGGAGTTTGCAGTAGAACTACAGAATTATTTTGTTTGGATTTTGGTCGTTTATTTGGTGATCCAGTTGTATAAAATGCGGGCAACACAAACATATTGGTCGCTCTACTCAGCTCTTTTATTGATGTTTTGGTGGATACCCTATTCTGGAACGGAAGTCAGTGCCTTATATCGTCAGATGGCTGTTTTGTTTCCCTTGATATTAATGATTTTCCCCAGCATTCGTGCCCAATCTCGTTGGATCATTTTAAGTATATTAATGTTATTCACGTTCCCTTTGGGATACTTATTCATTATCAGTGTTCTGGTGTAGCGGCAAGGAGATAACAGAAAGAATATTAGTTAGGAAGAGTATAGAAATAAGTGCTGGATTATTGAGCATTTTGGGAAATGTACACTGTTAATTTACTCAATAGTTATTTTCAATCTTTTTTCTAAGCCCCCTTCAACAATCTTGTGCAAAGTATCTAGCTCAATGTCTTGCATGCCGTTTTCGAGCTTCGTAATATAAGTTCTTGAAGTGCCAGATTTCAAAGCAACTTCTTGTTGGGTTAGTTTGGACTCTATTCGCCATTTACGAAGCAATTCACCAATTGAATGACTGCGTTTTTCGTCTGGCTTACTCAAATTATAAAGCACGTCTGCGCCAACTTCAAATGCGGAATCCACAACATTTCCAGCATCATCTGTAATGTGCATAATCACATTATCCCATGATAAGGTGTTGTTTTCTAATTTTACCTTTACAAATTCTGAAGGATCATGTAATATGTATTCAGCCTCGGATGGTTCAACTTGCCATACTTCTTGTAATATTTTTTTAAAATCCAAGATTCTATTTTCGGAATTACTAAACAACACCGACATGCAAAGTTTTTCGCTATCCACTTCGTTGATCTTCAAGATCTTCGGAAGTCTTCTAAATGACCGTTTGCTCATAACTATTGAATTATTAATTACTTGTTTCTCCTTGTTTATGGATGTCGGATTCAAAATCTTTTGGCAATAATCTTGGATTTAGCTCGTAGAAGTTTCTCTCAATTCGTTCTCGTCTATTTCCCTCATTCAACCAATCTTGAACGATTCTAAGTTTCTTTGATGGCAGTTTACCAGCAAAGATTTCACCTGTTTGGATATTTATCAAAGCCTCATATTCAGCATATTTGGCATGAATATGAGCTGGTAAATGATCCCTACTGTAAACCTCAATTTTTACTCCGTTCTTATTTTCTAATAATGGCGCCAACTTTTTTTATCCAACACGAATGTACCTAATTAGGTTCATAAATCCAACAAAAATCGTCAGAAGAACGAGTATTATCGAGTTCTTGTAGATATTAAAGTGAGCATTTGTTAATGTCAATTAGATCTAGTCGATACTAATATTTCCATTTTTAAAAAGAATTCTTTTCAGGGGAGCTTACAACACATATTTCTGATCATAACACGATTTTCAACTGGAACCAGGTTAAGCGATAAAATTAAAGCGCTTAATTGTAGGTTTTACTTTTAATAATTACTCTTAATATTTTCACTAAAACAATGGTGTAAAAAAACACATTTAACAATAAACTCAAAATCAGTGCTGTCCCGTTGTAATTAGAAGAGAATCAATTGGTTAGAGAAATTTG
>CAZQFZ010000043.1:0-20245 GCA_964592635.1 uncultured Rhizobium sp. | reverse complement strand
AAATTCAAGATAAAATGCAAGCCCGCGGCATGAAACTTTCTGCCGAAGACATCTACTCCATCAACAACTCCTCCGTAAAAGACGCCGTGGTTCGTCTTATGCAAAACGGAAGAATGTTCTGCTCCGGTGAAGTCATCTCCGATCAAGGACTTTTCCTAACCAATCACCACTGCGGTTACGATGCCATCCAAAGCATCGCTACCCCACAAGATAATATCCTATCTAACGGCTTCTGGGCCAAATCTCTACAAGAAGAACGACCTGCCGGCTTCCAAATCGGTATGCTTCGCAAAATTCAAGACGTTACCGATATGGTATTTAAAGGTACCAAAATCAACGACGATGAAACCACACGTAGCCAAACCATCGCCGCCAACATCAAATCCACTCAAGCAGCTATGCTTGAATCACTCGGCGAAGACAAGAAAAACTACGTAGTCGATGTGGCCGTTTTCTACAACGGAAACCAATACCTCGCTATGTTCTACGAAGTTTATCGCGATATCCGACTTGTAGGTACTCCCCCAGAAAACGTAGGTAAATTCGGTGGCGAAACCGATAACTGGAGATGGCCACGCCATACCTGCGACTTCTCCATGTTCCGTATCTACGCAGGCGCCGATAACAAACCAGCCGATTACTCCAAAACCAACGCTCCCTTCAAACCCAAACACCACCTTCCCGTTTCCATTAAAGGTATCAAAGAAGGTGATTTCGCTATGACTATGGGTTACCCCGGACGTACTACCCGAAATACCTACTCCGAAGGTATCCTGTACCTAAGCAAAAAAGAAAGACCCATGCGCGTTCAACTTCGACGTGATATCATGGACGTGTACGAAGAACACATGAAAGCCGATAAAGACGTGCGACTCATGTACTCCGCAAAATTGGCAAGTATCGGAAACTACTGGAACAAATACGGCGGCGAAGCAAAAGAACTCTCTAAACCCGAAATCTATGCTAAACGCAAAGCCGAAGAAAAAGAATTTGAAAACTGGGTTCGTACCAATAACAAAATGGAAATTTACGGCGATGTAACATCCCTTTTCGATGAAGCTTACTCCGAATTAAACAAAATCGGTTTATACAGTGTGTACCTGCAAGACGGTGTCTCCAACAGCTTACCCATGTCCTCCGCTAGAAGAATGTCTGCTATCTATAAAGCTCTACAAGATAAAAAATCAGACCAAGGAAAAGCCATGGCTGCTCAATTCGGTGCCGGTATTTCAGATATGTACCACGAATTCAACGGCAATATCGAAAAGAAAGTGCTAGCCGTTGTTTTCCGCCATTTAATGGAAGACCTCGATCTTCAATACCTTCCCGCTTCGCTGAAATCACTCGCAAGCAAAACCAAAAACAATTATACCCTGATGGCCGAAATGGCTTGGAAGAAATCCATGTTCTCAGATACCAACAAATTGAAAAAATTCTGTGCTAAACCTTCAGCCTCTGCCCTAGATAAAGATCTTATCTTTACCATTACCAACCAATATCTAAATATCCTCAATGTCGATCTAGCTCCTAGATTTACAGAAGTGGGTAAAAAATTGGAACGTGCAAATCGCCTTTTCCTCGCCGCTAAAGCTGAAATGTACCCCACATCAACCTTCGCTCCCGATGCCAATGCAACCATGCGCGTTAGCTACGGTACCATCAAAAGCTATAACGCTCGCGATGCCGTAAAATACAACTACTTCACCTCCGCTAAAGGTATCAGCGAAAAATACATCAAAGGCGATTTCGAATTCGACGCCCCAGATGCATTAATCAATCTTGTCAATAAAAAAGACTTCGGACAATACGCCGATCCCCAAACCGGTGAATTGTTTACTTGCTTCCTTTCCGACAACGATATCACCGGCGGTAACTCCGGTTCGCCCGTAATCAACGGAAACGGCGAACTAATCGGTATCGCTTTCGACGGGAACTGGGAAGCCATCGCTTCCGATTTCGGCTTCATGCCCGACCTTCAACGTACCATCAGCGTCGATATTCGCTACGTTCTGTTTATCATCGATAAATTAGGCGGAGCTACCAATATTATTAACGAAATGACATTGGTGAAGTAATTCCCCAAAAACCATTTCAGTAACACCTACAGGATTTAACCTAAAACCATTCCGGTGCTACAATTTGAAAAACTCTATCAGAAAATCGACCAAACTACCAAAACAACGGAAAAAGTCGATGCTCTGATAGAGTTTTTTCATTTATGCCCTCACCAAGATAAAATCTGGATCATCGCCCTGTTTACCGGCCGTCGTCCCAAACGTAGCATCCCACTGCCTCTGTTACGACAATGGGCAGCCGAATTTGCTCAAATTCCCACCTGGCTCTTCGACGAATCCTACCATACCGTAGGCGATCTCGCCGAAACCATTTCTCTCGTTCTCGGAAAAACCTCCCAAAATACCTCTCCTAACCTCTCTCTCGATTACTGGTTAAACCAACTCCACAACCTCAAAAACCTTCCCCCAGAAAACCAACGCGAATCCATATTCCAATCCTGGAACCAACTTTCTACCGAAGGACGATTTCTACTCAACAAACTCATCACCGGTGGATTCAGAATCGGCATCTCCCAAGCACTTCTCATCCAAGCACTTTCCAAATTTACCAATATCCCCAAAGACGATCTCGCATTCAAAATCAGCGGAAAATGGGATCCCTTCAAAACCACTTTCCACCAACTTATCCTCAATCCCAACCCCGAAGCCTACAACTCCAAACCCTATCCCTTCTTCCTAGCTCACCCCATCCCCGAAGAATCCCTCCCCATTCATTCCCATTCAAATTCCCCAAACTCAACCGCCAATACCCCTTCCAACCCCTTTCAAGATATCCAAAATTGGCAATTTGAACACAAATGGGATGGTATCCGCGGACAACTCATCTACCGAAACCAATCCGCCACACTCTGGTCGCGCGGAGAAGAAATCATCAGTTCAGCGTTTCCCGAAATTATTGAATCCATTTCCTCCTTTCGGGGGATGTTAAACGCGGCTGAACACAATCTATCGGCACCCAACATAAATTGGGAAATGCCGCCCCAATCCATCGTTCTCGATGGAGAAATTATCGCTTGGGATTTTCAAGCAAATCAGCCACTTCCATTTTCGGATTTACAACGAAGGATCGGACGTAAAACCGTAAGCAAAAAACTCCAAGAACAAATTCCCTGCGCATTCCTCATTTACGATATCATGGAACTCAACCACAGCGACATCCGTGAACTTCCTTTAACTCAAAGAAGAAACATCATCAAATCGCTATTTTCTAACCAAAACCCAACACCAAATAAACACGTAATCCTACCCGAATTACTGCATCCCAAAACATGGGAAGAAGCCCAAAATCTGCGAATTCATGCAAAATCCTGCAAAGCCGAGGGACTCATGGTTAAGCTCCGCTCCTCCACCTACGGCGTCGGCAGAAAACGCGGCGATTGGTGGAAATGGAAAATTGAACCCGAAACCATCGATGCCGTGCTTATTTACGCACAACGAGGACATGGCCGAAGAGCCAACCTCTACACAGATTTTACCTTTGCACTCAAAAATGGAGACCTGCTCACTCCCTTTGCAAAGGCCTACTCTGGACTGAACAACTCCGAAATCGAAGAAATCAACAAATGGATCAAACTACATACTCGCGAAACCTTCGGCCCAGTTAGAAGCGTTGAACCCGTACATGTATTTGAAATTGGCTTCGAAGCCATACAAAAGAGCAAACGACACAAATCCGGCGTCGCCGTTCGCTTTCCTCGAATCATTCGCTGGCGAAAAGACAAATCCGTCAACGATATCGGAAGTTTAAGTGAACTAATTAATAAATTATAACTTGCACAAATTAGTCATTCTATAGAGTTACAATGGGAACCATTTAGAAAATTACAACCAATATTATTGAATGCATATTACAATACCAAATTCAAAGACCTTATGGCTTTAACTAACTATTATTAAAACTAATTTTACTTTGGGGTATTTTTAAAACTAATATTATACCCAATTCCAATATGAAACAGATAGTACCAATCGTTCAAACCATTGGTTGAGCGAACTGCATCTTTAGATATAATGTTTGGAGCATTTATTCCACCAGAAACATTATAAAACTTAGTTGTTGGTGTCATGTCCTGCTTAAATAGTGTGCGATCATCCGAAAAATATGTATTCGATTTGATTTGTTGTAACCAAGCATCGTAATCACCACCGTACCATTTTCCAGGTCCATAATCATCCAAATAATCTGTCGATGTATATACAGTTTTGATCTCACCTTTGAACGACCATTGTTTAAATAAATAAGATATTTGCCACGATAAACCTATATTGGACGCATATCTAGAATATTTATTTGAATTGCCCTCCATATTTAATTCTCTCAAGCTTACTCGCTCATTTTCCCAAGTTCTTCTGTCCCAATCCAATTTCCTTTCACCTGGATTTTTGTCCAAATAATTAATTCGGTAAGGATCAAAAGACATAAATCCAACACTCAAACCCAAACTATTTACCCACCTACCTTTTTGCTCATTTGTAATAACATTATTTCCAAAATGCCACAATAACTCGGCATCCACTACATTCATAACCGTCACAAACATCATGGGCCAAGTATTCCCATAGATTTGAACCATCTGGTTATTCTTATCAAGTACTAAAGGTACTTTCCCTTGCCCAAATCTAGCATAAGGAGTAAATAAATTATGCATACTTAACTCTGAACGGTAATAATTAGATTTGATAGATAAATAATTATTTAAATCGTATTGAATGTATCCTCCACCGCTTAATTCTGTTCCAAAACCTAAAAGCGACTTGTGCTTGATGTCTCCACCACCATAAATTGAATTACCTGCCCAAAAACCAATTTGGAAATTATTCCGACTCACCAAAGGCTTATTTTTCCTCAACAAATACGGGTAAATCTTTTCAAATTTATTGGAATCATTCCTTTCTGTTGATACAACACCAACTAACTGTTTAGCATCCACTGTTTCAGAATACAAAGAAAGACAAGAGAATAAGAAGACGAATTTTTTTATCATTGTTTACGCAAAACTAATTTTTTGCAAAGTTAATTAACTTTTACTGCAATATCAACGAAAAATAAAACTTAACAAAAAAATTGTTTTACAGATACTCAATCCTTATAATGCCACCACAACCGTGCAATATTCCACGGTACCATCAAAAAATCCTTAACCTTGATTTTACTCCCCTTAATCTCTGTCCATTGATGCAAGGGCTCCTCAAACATCCGCTCTACCTGACTCCATCGCTTATAACGAATGAAAACCTCAATGTCAAACAACCACTTCGTTACAAAACGCTTCGCAAACAACTCCGCCGCCACCTCCCGTTTATACAATTTACAACCGCATTGCGTATCGTAAATCTCCAAGCCAAACAACTCGTTTACAATCGTTAATACTATCCGCGAAAACCAATGCCGAACCGCATTCCGCTCAATTTTCCACCCCTTCAACTTCACCCGCGATCCCCATACCATATCGTATCCCCCCGCCTCCATCAATTCACGCAAACGATCAAACTCACCGAATGGCGTCGCAAAATCCGAATCCAAAAATCCAATGATCTCATATCCTTTGCCCGACTCCACACAATGAATCACCCCACTCCGAATTACCTCCGCCTTCCCCACATTTACCTCCTTATTCAACACATACACATTCTCAAACTCTGAGTCCAAACTGCTCAATAACAACAATGTGCCATCCGTTGATCCATCATTCAACAACCAGAAATCTACCCCCGAATTCCGGCGTATAATGTCCGAAAATAAAGCCAAATTAATCCGGCTCTCCTCATTGTAAAATGGCATCAAACACGCAGTTTTCATAGTGTGAAATCAAGTACAAAATCATTTAACTTTGTTCCGATTCAACAAAAATACCACTTATTTGTCGTTTCAACACATCCACCCAAAATGCTCATTACCAAAACCCCAAAAGGACTCTACTGCGAACAAGGCGATTTCTTCATCGACCCCTCCCAATCCGTCCAAAAAGCACTCATCACACACGCCCATTCCGATCACGCACGCTCCGGCTCACAAAGCTATCTCGCTCATCAACAAAACGAACATATCCTCAAATTACGCCTCGGAAACCACATTCAGTTTCAAGGCCTTCCCTACAACCAAACCATCCACATCAACGGAGTTAAAGTTTCATTCCACCCCAGCGGACACATACCCGGCTCCGCCCAAATTCGTATCGAATACCACGGCGAAGTCTGGGTCATTACCGGCGATTATAAACTCAATAACGACCACCTTTCCACCCCCTTCGAACACGTAAAATGCCACCACTTCGTTACCGAAAGCACCTTCGGTTTACCCGTTTTCAATTGGCAACCCCAACACCTCGTGTTCAATGAAATAAACGATTATTGGAAATCCTGCGTCCAAAAAGGCGAAAATCTACTCATCTCCGCCTACTCACTCGGTAAATCACAACGAATCATCAAACACCTCAACCCAGAAATCGGTCCCATACTCTGCCACCCAACCATCGTTCAAACCAACCTCGCTCTCCAAGCCGATGGCTTCTCCTTTGGCTCTTGGGAAGCATACAATCCCAATACACCCAAAAAAGGTGCAGCCATTATCTGTCCACCAGCCGGAATCACCGATTCCCTCCTCAAAAAAATAAACCCCTACCGATCCGTATCCTGCTCCGGCTGGATGGCCATGCGCGGCTCCCGAAACTGGGCACACCTCGACCGTGGCTTTGTGCTCTCCGATCACGCCGATTTCAACGAACTCATCACCGCCTGCAAAGAATCACAAGCTGAAAATATCTATGTTACACACGGTTATACACACGTGTTTTCCAAATACCTCAATGAAATCCTAAATGTAAATACCGCTACTTGGTAAAATAACCACTCAATTACTGCCATTAAATGGCTCCATCGGACGCTCCTGATAAAAAAATACACTCCCCTTGTTCTGAAAAAAAAGAACTATCGCCGTTAATAAAATCAACGGCGATAGCACCAACAAAGCACTCAACGAAAGAACTAAGTCAACCAACCGCTTCAAATATCCACTATAAATACCACCTGTTTTTGCCACCTTCTATCCTTTTATCAATCCCTCTCCAATAATTCCACACTCTTACATCAATTCGCATCCAACTTCTGATACTCCGAATTCATGCTCACATACTCAGGAACCATCTCCTTCAGTAACTTCACCAACTCCATATCCGATGATCCATTCAACGCACCACCACTTATCCGCTCTACCAATGCAGTTACCAATACAGAATCGTACTCCCTTACCTTCGCCTTCATGATCTTGGGATGATGCGTAGGCAACGTGCTTTCAGCATCATTCAACAACTCCTCATACAACTTCTCCCCAGGACGCAATCCAGAAAACACAATCTCAATATCCTTACCCAATTCCAATCCACTCAACTTAATCATCTTCACTGCCAAATCGTAAATCCGAACCGGTGCACCCATATCGAACACAAAAATCTCTCCGCCATTCCCCATTGTACCCGCTTCCAATACCAATTGAACCGCCTCCGGTATCGTCATGAAATACCGAACAATATCCTGATGGGTTACCGTTATATTCTCCCGATTCTCAATCTGCTTCCTGAATACCGGTATCACCGATCCATTCGAACCCAATACATTGCCAAATCGAGTAATTACAAACTCCGTATTCCCCTTACCGCGTAAACTCTGTACCAATATCTCCGCCGTTCTCTTCGTAGCACCCATAACGTTCGACGGATTTACCGCCTTATCCGTCGATACCATAACGAACTTCTCAGAACCCACCGCAATCGCCGCCTCTGCCACAATTCGTGTGCCCATAATATTCACCCGAACCGCCTCCTTGGGATTCTCCTCCATCAACGGCACATGCTTGTATGCCGCTGCATGAAACACCACCTCCGGCTTCTCCATCCTAAACACCTCATTCACCCTATACTCCCTCGTTACATCGCAAATGTACGATTGTATCTTGCTCACATCTGCTCCGCTTCTCGCCAACTCATTTAAAACTTCGTACATCGGAGTTTCACCATTATCTACCATGATCAATCTCTCAGGACCATAACTTAGAACTTGCCGACAAATTTCCGAACCAATCGACCCCGCAGCACCCGTTACCAAAACGCGCTTCCCCTTCAAGAAATTTTCTACTTCTTTGTTCTCCAGGGATATAGGACGCCGGTTCAACAAATCCTCTATTTTAACCTTGCGCAACTGCTTCTGAGAAAAATTCCCCCCTATCCACTCTTTCATGTTCGGCGTACGCTCAAACGTCAAGCCAAACTGCATGCACGCCTCTCCAACTTTATTAAAACCTTCCCCCGAAATATCTTGTGGCGACCAAATTACCGCTCCAATTTCATTTCTCTTTATAAATTCTTCATTGAAAACATCATCAAACGAATACACCTTGATTCCATCTATTCGTTTTCCCCTCATTTTATAGTTATCATCAACGAATGCGCGAACTTCCATTTTTGAACTCGGATCTTGCTTCAATGCATTGCGCACCGCAACACCCGTTATCCCCGAACCATACACCAACACACCTATCTCTTTTCGTTTACCCGTTTTCAGAACAAACCGGTAATACGCCATTTTTACAAACATCCTCAAACCCAACATACCCATGCTTAAAGTAAAGGTGTGCAAAATAATAAACGCGGGTGTCAGCACTTCTAAACTGAAGTCCAGTGGTTTCATCAACAAGCGCGAAGTAATGTATATGGTGGTCATTGACAACAAACTTGCGGAAAACAAGCGCATCAAATCCCGGGTACCTGTATGTCTAAAAGCGCCTTCATTAGATTTTACAATCAAAAAAGCAGCCGCATACCAAAACTCCACAAAGGCCATTGTTTTTAGGTGGTTAAGATTGAAAAGAGAATCAAAGTCAAAGTTTGTGAGCAGTAAGAAAGAAAAGAAGAACGCCCCAGCAACCATACTTAAATCAATCACCATAATCAACCACACCGGCAAATATCGTTTGCCTATAAAGCGATTCATAAAAGCTTCAATATAGGATTGCCAACTGCGTATCATAGGGTATAATTTAGTATCATAGGGTATAATTTAGTTTGTCGAATAAACTTCGCAAATTTCGTACCATTTTGCGAATAATTATCAACTCTTCACTAAGTTTTTGTTTCGTTGATGTAAAATTACTTCAGAAATTGATTCACACATGGCAAAAATTAGACAATTTACCGAATACAACATGTGGTTTAAATCTTCGAAGTAACTAGCGGAAGCATAAAAAACTATTTCTTCCAAGCCTTGGTTTGAACAGAATTCACTTTGTACATATTAAGTTAACTCAACCAAGGTTAATTTCTCATTCATAGCATCTAATGCAACTTCAGTTTTGAATTCATTGGCAATCACTCTTCGTTGGCGTGTCATTTCGTGTGTAATTTCGAGTTTAATTTGGCTTTTTTCAAGTCAAGTTTTTTTCGACTACATCAAGTAGAGATGGTGAAATTAATTGGGGAGTGCGTAACACTAATAAATCAGAAATACTCTTGTTCTTGAGATATTCCACTGTTAAGTCTCTCAACTCCTTAAATGCCCATCTAATCTTACATGTATTTGGGTCAAGACATTCTTCACAAGGTTCAAAAAACTGATACGTAACGCAAGGAATCAGGCCTATAGCTCCATCAAACAATCGAATAACATCTACCAACAAAACTTCACTGGGACTTTTCAAAAAATAATAACCTCCGCTTTTACCTTTCTTACTGCCTAATATTCCAACTTTCGTTAAATCCGTCAAAATACTCTCAAGGAATTTTCGGGGGATGTGATTTTCAAGTGAAATTTCTTCCGCTCGCCAAACCTTTTTTTCTGGACTTTTAGCAATAAATACTAAAGCGTTTAATGCATATTTAGCCTTCTTCGTTAACACTATTGCAATTTAAGAAATTATGAGTTACCAAAAAAAAATTAAATTCTCAAAACTCCAATAATTTTTACAGCCAATATTCCTATGGTTTTTGTAGGTTTTTAAGAAATACCTGTATATTTGCAACTAAAATAATTATAAAAGTAGGTGTTCCAAGAAATTGAAAAAATATTGTCTGTAGCAATCGAAGCAGGTAAAGAAATTATGAAAATATACCTCTCAGATTCAGTTAAGATTAATCAAAAAGAAGACAAATCACCATTGACTGATGCAGACCTAGCTTCCAATTTGATTATTCAAGAAGGACTAAATAAAATCAGTAATTTCCCCATATTATCGGAGGAAGGTAAAAATATTTCTTACGAAATAAGGAGTAATTGGGAAAAATTCTGGCTCGTTGACCCAATCGACGGAACTAAAGAATTCATAAATAAGAACGGTGAGTTTACCGTTAATATTGCGCTTATTGAAAAAATAGGTTCCAATTACATACCAACACTCGGTGTAGTTTTTGCACCCGCATTAAAAAAAATATATTGGAACGATGAAGAGATTGCCTACTCAGCCAACATAAACAATGATTACCAAATTGAAGTTTCAAGCATAATAAAAATTCAATCTACAAATTCAATTAACCCTTATAAAATTGTTGGATCACGTTCCCACTCCAACCCAGAAACTGAACAGTTAATTTCCAAATTAAAAAACATTTATAGGGAAGTTGAGTTTTTATCAATGGGATCTAGTCTGAAACTATGCTTAGTTGCAGAAGGAGCAGCTAACATATACCCAAGACTAGGACCAACTATGGAGTGGGATATTGCTGCTGCCCATGCAATTTGCCTCAAAGCCAACTGCAGTGTGTATAAATACAATTCCGAAGATTTTAATAATGATACAGCACGGGTTGAATACAACAAAGAGATTCTATTAAATCCCAACTTCATTGTTAAAAATAACTAATTTATGAGATTTAAAAAACCAGACCAAGTAAGACATATTCTAAAAACAATATCATGGAGAATCGTAGGAACTATGGATACTATGATCGTTTCATACATCATTACAGGTTCTATAAAAGTTGGCATGGCCATCGGTGGATTTGAAGTATTTACAAAAATGATACTTTATTATTTCCATGAAAGAATATGGTTTAAGTACGTACGCTTTGGAAGAGATTTACCAATACATGCTCCAAACCAAAATGCTCTCAACTCAGATTAAACTGAATTAACTAAAATTAGTTGATTTATTCAAGTATGAAAATTAGATTATTTAAAAATGGCTAATAATCCAAATATAATTAAACAAAATTACTCAATACAACTTGCTGATAGAATAAAAAAAAATGGGCACGAACCATTGGTAATTTGGATGACTGGTTTAAGCGGTTCCGGTAAATCAACACTCGCAAACGAATTACAAAATCAGTTGTTCAAACAAAACAAACAAGTCTATGTTCTTGACGGAGATAATATTCGTTTCGGCATTAATAATGACTTAGATTTTTCTGAATCAGGTCGTATCGAAAATATCCGTAGAATATCTGAAGTCGCTAAACTCTTCGTAAATGCGGGATTTATTGTAATAACTGCTTTTATATCTCCGTTTGAAACTGATCGGGAAAAAGCAAAACAAATCATTGGTCCCTGTTTTCGTGAAATTTATATAAACGCGGATTTCCAAACTTGTGAATCCCGTGATGTAAAGGGTTTATACAAAAAAGCGAGACTAGGAGAAATACAAAACTTCACCGGCTTAGATTCCCCCTTTGAAATACCAAAAAACCCATTCATCACAATAAACACTCAAAACTCAACCATAGATGAGTGTTTAGAACAACTACTAAGAATAATAAATTAATAATGAATTATCAATTAAAACATCTCCAAGAGTTAGAAGCAGAGGCCATCTTTGTAATAAGAGAAGTTTATTCACAATTTCAAAATCCCGCAATTCTATTTTCGGGTGGTAAAGACAGTATTGTTGTTACTCATTTGGCTAAAAAAGCTTTCTGGCCTGCTAAAATACCCTTCCCATTAGTACATATTGATACTGGGCATAATTTTCCTGAAACCTTGGAATATAGAGATAATCTCACATCACAATTGGGAGTCAAATTAATTGTAGGTTCCGTTCAAGATTCTATCAATAAAGGAAGAGTTTCCGAGGAAACTGGTTTAAACGCCTCTAGAAATGCACTACAAACTACTACATTACTAGATACCATTGAAGAATACAAATTTGATGCGTGTATTGGTGGGGCTAGAAGAGATGAAGAAAAAGCAAGGGCTAAAGAAAGATTTTTTTCTCACCGAGATGACTTTGGTCAATGGAATCCAAAAAACCAACGTCCTGAATTATGGAATTTATTCAACGGTAGAAAAAATCAAGGCGAGCATTTTAGAATTTTTCCAATTTCTAATTGGACAGAAATGGATGTTTGGCAATATGTACTTGCAGAAAATATTGAACTACCATCATTATATTTTGCTCATGAACGGGAAGTATTTTTAAGAAACGATGCATTAATATCTGTAGGGCCTTATGTAGAATTAAGAGAAAATGAAACCCCAATAAAAAAAATTGTTCGTTATAGAACCTGCGGTGATATGCCAATTACAGGGGCAGTTGAATCAAATGCAAATACTTTGGAGGAAGTGATTTTGGAAATCGCGGCTACCCGAACTACAGAAAGAGGATCAAGAGCAGATGATAAAAGATCAGAAACAGCTATGGAAGATAGAAAAAAACAAGGATACTTTTAAATGGAAAATAATAATTATTTAGATATGGAATTACTCCGCTTCACTACCGCAGGTAGTGTAGATGATGGTAAGAGTACATTAATTGGTAGATTACTTTACGATTCAAAAGCAATTTTTGAAGACCAATTAGAACAAGTTAAAGGGAGTTCTCAAAAAAAAGGATTAGAACACATAGATTTAAGTTTAATTACCGATGGTCTTAAAGATGAGCGAGAACAAGGAATAACAATTGACGTAGCATATCGTTATTTTGCAACACCAAAACGGAAATTCATAATAGCTGATACTCCTGGGCACATTCAATACACCAGAAACATGGTTACAGGTGCTTCAACGGCAAACGTTGCCCTAATTTTGATTGACGCTAGGAAAGGTGTAATAGAACAAACATACAGACACTCCTTTTTAGCTTCACTACTTCAAATTCCACATATTATAGTTTGTGTCAACAAAATGGATTTGGTTGAATATTCTGAAGAGGTTTTTAGAAATGTAGTTGAGCAATACGAATCATTTGCATCAAAGTTATCGGTTAAAGACATACAGTTTATTCCTATATCTGCTTTAAATGGCGATAATGTGGTAAATCGTTCAGAAAAAATGAATTGGTACCAAGGAACAACATTAATATACCATTTAGAAAATTTACATATTGGATCAGACGAAAATCATATTGATACGCGTTTCGCTATACAAACAGTAATTCGCCCCCATTCCTATAAATATCACGATTTTAGAGGGTACGCAGGAAGAATAGATGGTGGTATTATACGGGTTGGTGACGAACTTCTAGCGTTGCCGAGTAATTTAAAATCCAAAGTATCAAAGATTTATATTGGCGACAAAGAAATTGAAGAAGCATTTGCACCAATGTCTATTACGCTGACACTGGAGGATGACATAGACATTAGCCGAGGAAATATGTTAGTTAAAACTAACAATATTCCCGAAAAATCCAAAGAGTTACAAGTAATGATGTGCTGGTTTAACGATAAACCTTTAAATTTAAATTCAAAATATCAATTTCTTCAATCTACCTCTAATGGTTTATGTCGTTTTGAACAAATTGTATATAAAATGGATATCTCCACACTTACGAAAAACACCGAAAACAAAGAGATTTTAACAAATGACATATTTAAAGCTACTATTAGAACAAATATTGAAATATTCCACGATGCATATTCTAAAAACCGTAAAACAGGTTCATTAATATTAATAGATACTTCTACAAACGAAACAGTAGCCGCTGGTATGATCGTTTAAAAACCAAAACGCATTTCACAATGAATTAAATTAAAAATGAAATTGCGTCAAGATGTTTAATAATTACTTATTTATATAGGATTGAAATACCGGAAATTGAGGATACATTTCAACTAAATCTTTATTCGATGAATAAAAGTTTTCTTTTATGATGTTTTCCAACATAGCATCTTGTTGTATATATTTATTCCTAGTTTTAAGCCACAAAAAATATTTCCCTAATCCCATAAAACTCACTTTTCCAAGTCCTAGTTTTGTCTTAAGATTAAGTAAAAATGGTTCTTTTCGAATCAATTTACCTTTCTCTGTTTGCCTAACATTTTCTTTATGTGCCAATAATTCATAATTCCGATTTGCAATTTGAACAGAGCAAAAATCATAAATTAAGTCCAAATACAATTTCGATTCCGACTCCATTAACTCATAAGGTATCAATAAAAAATTCTCATGCCCTACTAATTCCATCATTTTAATAGCAGTATTTGAATAGTTCAACGATGAGCATATTTCTTTATTATTTTCACTGAATAAATACTCTAAGAAATTTTTATATTTTTTAATTCTAAGCCTATCTCTAATTTTCGAATTAAATTCTGCGTAAAAGGAATGAATAAAGGATGATTGATTACGCACATTCATTAATATTTTTAAAGTATATCCTGAGTCTTCAACAATTTCTTTTAATCTATTTATTCTATCATTTAATGACATCATTCTTAGTTTTCCATCAAATAAATCTGGAATTAGAGAAAATGTAACAAAATTTTCATCCGACATAAAAATATCTTGATCTGAGTTATCAGGATAATAATTCTTTATCAGATTATAAAATGTTCCTTTGGCTATTGGTTTATCTTTTAAACCACTCCAAGATAGTTGTCTCAATTCTAGAAAAAGTTTATTGTTTTGGGGTTCTAATACATATTCTCCGTTTTTAAAACCATTAATTTTTCCCACAAAAATTATCTTTTTCCCTAAATTAGGAAATACTTTTTGTTGTAAGGTTGTTGTGCCAGTCTTTGGATAGCCCACGTGCAAATAAAAAATTTTGGACATATTACTCTATATAGGGTTTAATTCATTTACAATTCAAACATACAAAATATTTAAATAACTTTATCAGCATTTACGTTACATATTTGAAAAAAATAATAAGTTTATATTTATCGAACTTCCAGAGGAATCTTGTAAATTTGTCGTGTTCAGTTTATCTATACAACGGAAAAAGTTGTAAATTTGATTGAAAATACAAAATCTTAGGTGCCTTATGTGTTGAGTCATGACTAAATTATAAAATTACGTAAAAAATGAAGATACTTGATTGTACATTGAGAGATGGTGGGTATTACACCAATTGGGATTTTGATAGGAACTTAGTGGATAATTACATTAAAGCGTGCAATGATTTGCCAGTAGATTATTTGGAAGTTGGTTATAGATCAATACCATTGGAAGGGTATTATGGTGAATACTTTTATCTACCCATTTATGTAATGCAACGTTTAAAGGCTCAAACTACTAAAAAATTAGTTATCATACTTAACGAAAAAGATATCAGGCCAGAGCATGTAAAAGAACTTTTATCTCCATGCTTAGGTCTTATTGATATGGTTCGTTTGGCTATAGATCCAAAACAATTTAGTAGAGCGTTAACATTAGCTGAAGCGGTTAAACAGATGGGTTTTGAAGTTGGTTTTAATGTGATGTATATGTCAAAATGGAAAGACCAGAAGGATTTTTTGGAACTTCTACCTAAGGTCAAAGGAATTGCTGATTACTTTTATATGGTCGACTCTTATGGTGGTGTGTATCCACAAGATGTGAAAGGTACTATTCAATTGGTAAGAAGTTACATACCTGATGTTCCTTTAGGATTTCATGGACATAACAATATGGAGTTAGCACTAATCAATACCCTAACTGCTATTGAGGATGGTTGTGAAATGATAGATGCCACCATTACGGGTATGGGAAGAGGTGCTGGCAATGTAAAGACTGAGTTGTTATTAACAGCATTAAATGCAAAAGGTACATTAGATGTGGATTTTAATCCACTTTCAAAAATAGTCGATGGTTTTACCGAATTACAAAAAGCCTATGAGTGGGGTACTAATCTGCCATACATGGTATCAGGAGCACACTCATTACCTCAAAAAGATGTGATGGATTGGGTGGGAAAACGTTATTACTCATTTAATTCTATAATTAGGGCATTACAAAACCAAGCAAAAGGTGTTGTAGATAATGAGCAATTACCTAATCTAATTAAAGGTAATTACAAAAAGGCATTATTGGTTGGTGGAGGACCATCAATATTATCACATTCTCAGGCATTACAAAAATTATTAGCACAAAACACTGATATATTAATAGTTCATGCTAGTTCAAAAAATGCACTATCATTCAGTAATCTTGAAAACAACCAGATTTTTTGCTTAGTTGGAAATGAGGGGCACCGTATGGAAGAAATTTTTAATGAAAAATTACCAAATAATGTGCTTTGTGTTTTACCATCTTTTCCAAGAAAAATGGGAACATATATCCCAAAGATGCTCAAGAACAAAGCTTATGAATTGCCAAAATCAGATATTTTCGAACCTTATAGGGATTCACATACTGGAATTGCGTTACAAATATTATTGGCATTCGGAATTAAAGAAGTTTTAGTTACTGGTTACGATGGCTACAATCAAGGCAACTTAGACAAAAAAGCAACAGAATTATTTCAAGAAAATAAGTTTATGTTTAATGTGATTCGTGAAAGAAATTTATTTTCTATTAAATCTGTAACCCCAACAACTTATGGACTAGAAGAAATATCCATTTATAGTTTGATATAACCATGATAGGTATTTTTTCGAAAACTTCCGATTCAAATTTTGTAGAGGCTACTGGTATCGCAGGTTTAGACTTTATTATTCTAGACCAAGAACATGGTACTGTAACGAGTGAGAAACTTTTAGATCATGTTCGTGCATCTAAAGTTTCTAATACTAAGGCCTTTGTTCGCGTCCCTTATTTAAATAGCAATTATATTGGTAAGGCATTAGACTCAGGTGCAGATGGTATAATGGTTCCTAATATTTCATCTAAAGAAGAAGCAGAAAAAGCAGTTCAGTTTGCAAAATTTTTTCCGCTAGGTAAAAGAGGTATATGCCGATTTGTTAAAGCTGCCGAATTTGGAAATAAAGATAAAAATAGTTATTTTGAGTTTGAAAATAAAAAAACACTAATTCTACAAGTAGAAGGTATAGTTGGAATCCAAAACTTAGAAGGTATACTTTCCGTAGAAGGTATAGATTTCATATTTATAGGTCCATATGATTTGTCACAATCATTAGGATTACCTGGAGAAATATTTAATACTTGTGTTTTAGATGAAATTGAAAAAATAATAAAGGCTTCAAGAAGTAAAAATAAAAAAATTGGTATTTTCACGGATACTAAAGAAGGCCTTTTAAAATATAAATCTTTAGGAGCAGAAATGATTGCCTATTCCGTAGATATAAATATTTATTTGAATGCATTAAAAGAAATTTTATGAATGAGATTTTTAATGACCTAACAGTAATAATACCTGTACGCATTGGGAGTTCACGTATAAAAGAAAAAATACTTTTACCGTTCCACAACGAATTTAATTTGTTAGAATGGAAAATTAATCAGATAAAATCAATTTCTAAATTAATAAGAATAGTTGTTAGTTCAAACTCAGAGATAGTAAAAAATATAGCATTCGAAAATAATGTATTATACCATGACAGAGGAGACTATCTATCAGTTGGCCATAAAGCTACATTTTCTGAGGTTATTACTGGTATCGTAGAGGATATTGAAACTAATCATTTTGCTTGGATAACAGTTGTTGTTCCTTTAATGCAACCCAAAGAATACTTAGAAGCATTTAATTTATATTTTGAGAATATTGTGAAGAAAAAATTAAATGACAGCCTAATTTCTGTGAATTTACTCAAAGAATATTTTTGGGATGATCAGAAGCCAATAAATTACAATGCTGATAAATATCATACAATAAGTCAAGAGTTACCTAATATCTATAGAGTGACTAATGGTCTGTATATGTGTAATAAAAAATACACATTAGAAAATGGATATTTCATTGGAAAAAATCCATTTATGCATAAAGTCTCTAAAATTTCTGGAATCGATATTGATGAATACGAGGATTATGAAATTAGTAAGGCATTAATTCCAATATACTTAGAACGATTAAACAATGATTAAAGTAATTTTTTGGGATTTTGATGGTGTTTTAATGGATTCTAATCCTATTCGAGATGTAGGTTTCAAGCATGTACTATCGGGGTTTCCAAAAGAGCAAGTAAATCAACTATTGAATTTTCACAAAGCTAATGGGGGTTTATCACGTTATGTAAAATTTCGCTATTTTTTTGAAGAAGTTCGGAAAGAATCAATTACAGAAGAAGAAATATTAATTCTGGCGCAGAAATTTTCATTGATAATGAAGGAGCTTCTTGTGGATTCTAAACTTCTAATTGAGGAAACCATCAGATTTGTTAGTACTAATCAAAATAAATACAAAATGCACATCACGTCCGGCTCTGATCAAGAGGAGTTGCGTTTTTTATGCGAAAAATTGGGGATATCAAAATTGTTTGACTCCATTCACGGATCCCCAAAACCAAAAAAAGATTGGATAAGGGAATTAATTAATAGTCATTCTTATAATAATAGTGAGTGTCTGTTAATTGGAGACAGCTTGAATGATTGGGAGGCTGCTGAAGATAATAACATTTACTTCTTCGCATATAATGGTAATGAAAATCTAAATATAAAAACCAACATTGATTTTGAGCTTAAATAATAATTTATTAGAGAATTATTTTGATTTACTTTATAGTAAAACCAATAGATCGTATATTTATCGAGGTGTTGATATTGGATCTGTTTCGGCCACTTTTTTTGCGGGTAAAGAACTTAACAATGCTGATTTGATTTCTCAACTTACTCAGCAGAATGTTTCTTTAATTGTTGATTCGAAATTATCTAGTATTAGAAAATTGAGTTTTTTTTACTCGTTATGGGTATTTACCAAAGATTTATTGAAATGGTGCCTATCTATTTGTAGCCTTAATCATAACGATTACCAATGTGAATTGTATTTCTTTATAGCCAACAAAAAATTCATTGTGTTCTTTAAGGAAATTCAAAATGTTTTGGATGAGAAAAATATTAAGTCTGGTTACATTTTTTGGGATAATAACGAAATACCAAATGGGTTTACATACCCTAAAATAGTACTTAAACAATCTTTACCCATTTTATTTCATCAATTAAATAAAGATAATTTTTTATTATTTAGTCACGTAGACAGGCTAGATAGAATTTCAAGAAAAATAAGTAATTCAAAAGTACTTATACCCGAAGGATGTCAACCATCCATGCATATAATGGGATTACTTGGAAAAAAATACAAATTCGAAACAATCTGTGTTCAATGGGGGTTTTTCGGAAAGTCTGCTGTAAAACCTGGTTGGCGTAATATGCCTTATGATAAATTCCTTGTTTGGGGTGATTTGTTCAAACAACAATTTTCTAGATATAACAGTTTAAACATAATTGTATCCGGACACCCTAATTTAGACATTCATAAAATTGGGGTAACAAAAAATTCCGTTTTAATATGTGTACAAAAAGAATTGGGTGAGCATATCACAAAAAACGACGTAGTAAATTTTTTAACACATAGCTTTAGTTTAATTAAAAGATTGTCAAATATAAACTTTATTCTAAGAACACACCCTGATTTACCATGGAAAGATCTACCTGTTCACCCTCAAATATCTTTGCCAAATTTAGTGGTACATGACTATGACAAATACTCATTGAATGAAAGTTTCATTAATTCCCAGATTTGTATAGGTATTTCATCTACAACTGTTTTTGAATCAGTGGGACTTGGATGTTATCCTGTCTTCCTTCGAGCAAATACCCTTCCTTTATTAGTACATTCAGTACTTTCTGAATATTCTGGAATGCAGCATGTTTTTAATTTTAGTGAAATTGAAGAATTTATTGTTAATTTCAATTATGCTAATGTAGCAAATCAAATATTCAAATTGAAACAAGTGCTTTTTAGCAAAAACACTTTGAAAGATGAAATTTTTAATAATAATATGTATAATACTCCCTAAAACTTGGACCATGAGTTTAGTTAAAAAATCACTTAATTTGACTAAACAATATGACCAAACAAACCCGACGCAAATTCA
>CAZQFZ010000042.1:0-20423 GCA_964592635.1 uncultured Rhizobium sp. | reverse complement strand
ACAAGTAATATATGGCATTGCTCGATGGTGAAGTTTACGAAGCCTATCGGCACGAACTGCTGAATCGTTACCGACAGTTACTCCGAACTTTGGGTGATAAAGTTCCCAAAGACAAAATAAAAAAAGTCCGGGAGGCATTTGATTTTGCCGCCCGGGCTCATGAAGGAACCTTTCGAAAAAGCGGTGAACCCTATATTTTTCACCCTTTAGCGGTTGCCCAAATTGCCGCTGGGGAATTGGGGTTAGGTTCAACCTCGGTGATAAGCGCACTTCTACACGATGTTGTGGAGGATACCGATATTACACTCGAAGATATTGAACGTAAATTTGGGTCGAAAGTGGCCGAAATTATCAATGGTTTAACCAAAATTTCTGTCGTTTTCGAAACCGTAGATAAAGACTCCAGTCTTCAGGCAGAGAATTTTAAAAAAATGCTTCTCACTTTGGGGGAAGATTTACGCGTAATTCTTATCAAACTCTGTGATCGCTTACACAATATGCGAACTTTGGGTTCAGTTCCTGATAAAACTAAGTTGAAAATTGCTTCTGAAACCCTTTATATCTATGCTCCCTTGGCACATAGATTGGGTTTAAATGCTATTAAAACAGAAATGGAAGATTTATCACTTAAATTTACAGAACCACAAATATATAGAGATATTTCAGCCAAAATTGCAGAGTCAAAGCAGTCTAGACAACGCTATATTCGTGAATTTATTGAACCTCTTAAAACAGAATTGGAAAATTCTGGCGTAGATATTTTTGAAATTAAAGGCCGTCCTAAAAGTATCTACTCCATACATCGAAAGATGTTGAAACAAGGAATACCCTTTGAAGAAGTATATGATGCTTTCGCAATCCGGGTAATTGTCAATGCACCACTCCACCGCGAAAAAATTGATTGCTGGCGTGTGTATAGCATAGTGACCGATCAATACCGTACCCACGAAGGAAGATTGCGCGACTGGTTAAGTCGCCCTAAAAACAATGGATATTCAGCATTGCATACTACGGTTTTAGGACCAAAAGGCAGATGGGTGGAGGTTCAAATCAGGTCAAAGAGAATGGATGACATTGCTGAAAGGGGTTTGGCAGCACATTGGCGGTACAAAGCAGAAAATCCCAATGACAAACAAAGTAAAAATTCCCAACAAGACGATGCTTTCGACAATTGGTTAAATTCAGTTAAAGAAACACTCGAAAACAATGATTTATCGGCTTTAGACTTGGTAAATGAGTTCAAAAGTACACTTCTAGGAGAAGATATTTATGTATTTACACCCAAGGGCGATGTCAAAGCACTTCCCATGGGTTCTGTAGCATTGGATTTTGGTTTTAATATACATACCGAAGTTGGACTTAAAACTATTGGTGCTAAAGTAAATGGTAAATTGGTTCCCATAAGTTACACGTTAAAAAACGGAGATATTGTTGAAGTTCTCACAACCCAAAAACCTCGAGCCACTGAAAATTGGCTTGATATGGTAAAAACTGCGAGAGCAAAATCAAAAATTAGAGAGTATCTAAGGGATGAAAAAACCAAATTATCTGGCGAAGGGCGAAATTTAATGGCTAGATTGTTTCAAAAACATGGAATAGATTTTACAGATAACGCCATAAAATTAATCACTAAATACTACCACTACACTTCGCCTAATGAATTTTTTAACGCAGTTGCTCATGGTAAAATACGAATTAGTAAAGATTTATTGTTAGAAATAATTGCCAAAAAAACCAGTATTATTGAATCAAAAGAAAATGAGATCAAAGAAAAAAAGAAATCGGTTGGACAAATTGTATTTGGAGAGGACTACGAACTCCCATATTCATTGGCAAAATGCTGTAATCCACTGCCAGGTGAGTCCATTTTTGGCTTTGTAACAGTTGGAGATGGAGTAAAAATCCATCGAACCACTTGTCCTAATGCTTCCAAATTAATGAGTCAATACGGCTATAGGATTATACCTGCAAGTTGGCAAACGCAATACAATAATGCATTCGACGTTAAATTAGCGGTTAGAGGTATCGATGATGTTGGAATCGTTAGTAAAATTGCTGATATTATTTCGAAAGACATGGAAGTAAACATGAAAAGTATCAACATTCGTGCTAACGACGATGGTACTTTCGGAGGAATTATTGAAGTGATGGTAAATACATCACAGGATTTGGACTTATTGGTTCATAAGATCAAATCTACACACAAATATATCGAGGTTTCACGTATTGATGAAACAGTGGAATAAAAGCAAAAAAAAAGAGGTCATAAGGACCTCTTTTTTATACTATTTTTAGTAACCAATTACCCTTCTAAAGCGGCAACACCGCCAACGATTTCAGAGATTTCGCGAGTAATTGCAGCCTGACGAGCTTGGTTATAAGCTAATTTCAATGCGCTTAATAATTCACCTGCGTTTTCCGTTGCTTTATCCATTGCCACCATTCTTGCTCCATGTTCAGATGCCAAAGAATCCAAAATAGAACGGTACAATTGGGTTTTTAAACTGCGAGGAATCAAATCTTCCAAGATTTCTACCTTACTCGGTTCGAATAAAAAATCATGATTTAGAGATTCTTCTTGATTTGAACCTTCAATGGGTAAAAGAGTGTCGTTTGTTAGGATTTGAGTTGCAGCATTTTTGAATTGATTGTAAATTACTTCTACTTTATCAATTTCATTCGATTTGAAACGTTGAATTAATGTTTCAGCGAAATCAAATGCCTTTTGTGCATTCAAATCCAACAATAAACCTTGGAAGGAAGTATTGACATTGTAACCTAAACGTTTCAAGGTTTCTGCGCCTTTTTTACCAATACAAATGATTTCTACGTTTCCAGATTGAACCAAAGAACGATAATCATTTTCTAAAAGAGCGCGGGTTCTTTTTACTACATTTGAGTTAAATGCTCCGCACAAACCACGATCTGATGTGATAACTACAAGAGCTACCTTTTTCAAATCTCTGGAATTAAAGTAAACCGCTAAACGCTCGTCATCAGCACTATCTTGCAAATTTGACATAATACCCTGTAATTTCATCGCATACGGGCGCATGCGCACGATAGCTTCAGTAGCTTTACGTAATTTTGTAGCACTCACCAATTTCATTGCTTTGGTGATCTGCTGAGTACTAATGGTCGATGAAATTCGAGCCCGGATTTCCTTTTGATTAGACATGGTTTTCTTTAAGCGGCGTAATTCTTAGCAATTTCAGCTCCAACAGATTCCAAAACCGATGTAATTGAATCATCAATCTTACCGGCTTTCAATTGATTCAGAACGTCTTTATGTTTAGCATTCATGTAATCAACAAAGGCAACTTCAAACTCACGTACTTTGTTTACTGGGATTGAACGCAACAAGTTTTTAGTTCCCAAGTAGATCATCGCAATTTGATTTT
This sequence comes from uncultured Rhizobium sp., assembly GCA_964592635.1. Taxonomy (GTDB): domain Bacteria; phylum Bacteroidota; class Bacteroidia; order NS11-12g; family UBA955; genus VMCP01. The sequence continues at coordinate 17,022 of CAZQFZ010000042.1, read as the reverse complement.
CTACTGTTTGAGGAGAAAACTGAGCTTGCTTCAACAATTCTACGTTACGAGATCCTTTGTCTAATACACTCTTTGTAGCAGCATCCAAATCCGAACCAAATTTAGCAAATGCTTCTAATTCTCTGTATTGAGCCTGATCTAATTTCAATGTACCCGCAACCTTTTTCATGGACTTGATTTGAGCATTACCACCCACACGACTCACGGAGATACCCACGTTAATTGCTGGACGAACACCGGAGTTGAACAAGTTAGATTCCAAGAAAATCTGACCATCGGTAATTGAAATTACATTGGTTGGAATGTATGCTGACACGTCACCTGCTTGAGTTTCAATGATAGGTAACGCAGTTAACGATCCACCACCTTTTACTTTACCTTGTAATGAAGTTGGTAAATCATTCATTTTAGATGTAATTTCATCGTTTGAATTCAATTTACATGCTCTTTCCAAAATACGGCTGTGCAAATAGAATACATCACCAGGATAAGCTTCACGTCCTGGAGGACGACGTAGCAACAATGAAACTTCGCGATATGCTACCGCTTGTTTGGATAAATCATCATAAACAACCAATGCTGGTAAACCTAAATCGCGGAAATATTCACCGATTGCACATCCCGACATTGGAGCAAAGAATTGTAAAGGAGCTGGTGCAGAAGCCGGAGCAGATACAACTACTGTGTATGCCATAGCACCGTTTTCTTCCAACGATTTTACTACTTGCTTCACTGTGGACTCTTTTTGCCCACAAGCTACATATATACAAAATACTGGTTTTCCTTGTTCGTAGAACTCTTTTTGGTTAATGATGGTGTCTAACGCAATGGCAGTTTTACCAGTTTGACGATCACCAATAATCAACTCACGCTGACCTCTTCCGATTGGAATCATCGCGTCTATTGCTTTAATACCTGTTTGTAATGGTTCAGTTACAGGCTCACGAAACAATACACCAGGTGCTTTACGCTCCAATGGCATTTCGTAAACTTCACCTGAAATAGGACCTTTTCCATCGATAGGCTCGCCTAAAGCATTTACCACACGACCCAACATGCCATGACCTACATTGATGCTGGCAATTTTATTCGTGCGTTTTACTTTATCACCTTCTTTGATTTCAGAGCTACTTCCCATCAATACCGCACCCACGTTATCTTCTTCAAGGTTAAGTACTACGGCGCGTACACCATTTTCGAACTCAACGAGCTCTCCACTTTGAACTCCGAAAAGTCCGTAAATACGAGCGATACCGTCTCCAACTTGAAGTACAGTACCTACCTCTTCTAAACTCGCAGCATTACTAAAACCCGAAATTTGGTCTTTCAAAATGCTGGATACTTCGTCTGGCCTGATTTGTGACATAATTTTTATGCGATTTGAAGTTCTTTTTTGATTTTATTTAAATGATTTAATACTGTGTTATCGTAAATTTTGCCATCGAATTCAATGGTTAATCCTCCAATAACACGGCTGTTGATTGCGGTATGCAATACCACACTCTTCGCCTGGGTATGCTCAACAACATACTTTTCAATGTTACTAAGTGTGTCTTTCGACAATTCCACCGCAGAAGTAACAAATACTTCCATGATCTGGAATTTTTTATTGTACATCTGAATGAACAAATTTCCAACCGATGAAATATATGCCTCTCTGAATTTATCTATCATTAAACTAAACAATCCTTTGCTCAATGAATGATACGACGCAGTTAATTTCTCGATGGCTGCTTTTTTGATAGCCATTTTGTACAATGGACTTTCCAAAAACAATACAAAATCGCGACTTTCACGAGACAACTCCATCAGGTGAAGCATGTCGTTTTTAACCGCTTCTAATGCGTTATCCTCTACCGCTTTATCAAAAAGCGCTTTGGCGTAACGTGAAGCAACTCTTTGTTCAGACATAATTTAAGCTTGAGCTTTATTATTTAAGTCCGACAAATATGTTGCGATTAACTTTTGTTGAGCTTCGTTGCTTTCCAATTTCTCAGCAACCAACTTCTCAGCAATTTGAACTGAAAAATGAGCAATTTCTTTTTTCAACTCATCCATAGCTGCAAGTTTTTGCTTATTGATTTCATCGTTTGCACGCGCAATCAATTTTTTAGCTTCTTCTTCAGCCGTAGCTTTAGCGTCGCCAACAATTTTTTCCTTCATCTCACGAGCTTCTTTCATCATAGCATCGCGCTCAGAGCGAGCTTGAGCCAACAATTGCTCATTCTCCCCGTGCAAGCGTGCCATTTCGTTTTTAGCTTGTTCCGCTTGATTCAAAGCATTTGAAATTGTTTCTTCACGCTCTTTGATGGAAGACAAAATGGGCTTCCACGCAAATTTCTTCAATATGGTAAGTACGATGACAAACGTCACCAACATCCAAAATACCAATCCTATAGCAGGTGTAACTAATTGCATTTTTTTCAAAAATTAACGGGGACCGTTATTCACAGTCCCCGGATTTTTTTTACAAGAAAAGAATCAACAAACAAACAACAATCGCGAAGAATACAGCACCTTCGATAAGAGCTGCAGCCACAATCATATTCGCACGGATATCACCAGCTGATTCTGGTTGACGTGCAATTGATTCCATGGCGCTACCACCGATTCTACCAATACCCATACCGGCACCGATAGCTGCCAATCCTGCGCCGATAGCGGCACCCATTTTGCTGTAAGCAGCGGCTAAATCCGTTGCTTGAAGAAGCGTGTTCATTAAACTCATGATTTTATGTTTTTGATTTTGGTTTTTATGTTCTATTTTAATTGCGTTTTAACAATCATTCGATTTTTAAAACTTGAATTTTTGATTAATCTTTACTCTTTGACCTAATTTCTTAATTTTACTGCAAACTTACAACCTTTATTCCGTTGTTATTCAAAAAATTAATGATGATGTTCCTCCACTGCCATTCCAATGTAAATCGCACTCAATAAAGTGAATACAAATGCTTGCAAAAAAGCAACTAGCATTTCCAACATACTCATGAATACGGTGAATGCCACACTCAAAGGACTAACCGCGTAACCCAATCCAGGACTCATTGCACCGAAAATAAATATCAATGAGAAGAATCCTAAAATGATGATGTGTCCCGCTGTGATATTAGCAAATAAACGCAACATCAATACGAATGGCTTCAATATCACACCCAAAATTTCAATGGGTATAATGATGATATACATGAAACCAGGAACATCGGGCATAAAAATGTGTTTCCAGTAGTATTTATTTCCATTAAGCGTAACGGTGATGAACACAACAAGAGCTAAAACCAATGTAATGGCAATATTACCCGTAACATTTGCTCCTCCTGGGAAAATGGGTATTAACCCGAATATATTATTTATGAAAATAAAGAAAAATATTGACAACAATAAGGGCATGAATTTGTCTGCCTTGTGTCCAATTGATGGCTTTGCAATGTCGTCTCTTAAAAACAAAATCAAAGGCTCTACTAAATTGTAGAATCCTTTGGGAGCTTTACCCTGATTAGAAGTGTAATGTTTCGCCATTGAAATTACGATTATCAACAATACGATGGTGGCAATCAACATCGCCAATACGTTTTTGGTAATCGAAAAATCAAAAATGGCTTCATGGTTTGCTTCATCTTCCCACATAACCTTGCCTTCGTGCAATACAAACCCTTGGTGGGCAGCATGTCCGTGATGGAATTTTGAAGATAAAAATACGGTGATTCCTTTGGACTCGGTATATAAAATCACAGGCAATGGGATAGAAACAGCATGATCTCCTTCACCCCACAAATGCCAATCGTGAGCATCACCAATGTGTTCGAAAATCATCTTTCCAGCATCGAAACCTTCTTTTTTGTGGTCTTCACCATGAGCTGCAGCCTCTGTATGAGATACGGCTTCTGCATTTCCATGAACTTCATCTCCATGCGCATGACTGGCATCATGCTTTCCTTCAGTAGCTGTATGGTTGTGGTTACCACTTATTTCTGTTGTTTGAGTTCCATGATTTTCCGCAACGGCATTTACGTTCTGCAGGTTGATGGACTGTTCTGCTGATACTGCTTTAACCGCCTTGTTTGCCTGAAGTTGAATTCCAACAAAAAGAGCAAATCCAACAAGCAGAGATTTTTTTGTTACACTTTGAATTTTTACAAATAATTGATTTTCAGGCATTTGTGTTATTTTTAGATTTTTCTAAATCGGGGCGCAATTTAGTACGCATTTCTGATATATCAAAGAATAGAAACACGAGAAATGAAAGAAGATAGGTAAGAACGAATCCCAATTCGGGTTTACCAGAATTCAAAACACTGATTATCAAGAATATAACAGAGGCAAATAAGCGAATCATTGTGCCCATCATAATCTTACGAATTCCTTTGTTTGGATTGTTTCTATCGTCGTGAAGGGTGAAATAATGTACTGCAGTAAACAATATCACCAAATAAATAATTCCTAAATAAATCCAAGAATTGATTGGATAATGGGTGAATCCCTTAGCTAAGGAAACGCTCAGGATCAAAGCCATTGCAATGGTGGAAAATTTGATGATGTAACCTTTCATCGAATAGGGTCATTAAAAATCACTGCAAAGGTAGCATTAAGTTTGAGAACGCTGTAACTTATTTTAAATTTTTAAGCGACTTAAACACGAAGTAAAAAGAAATGGCCAACCCCAAAAAAACACCTACCAATGTAAACACCGGAATATGTGTTTGAATGAAGATCTTACGCTTATCGGCTTCAAATCCCAGAAAAGTAAACAAGACAATGGTGGTTATCATCTGAAATGCCATCCCCACAAAGGATAAAAATGAACTATTACTTTTGGATTTTGGGGGATTCATTCGCTGCTGATGGTTATTGTCGCTTCATTTCACATTTTCCGTTAAACGCAGCGCCTTGCTCAATTACGATTTGAGTGGTTAAAATATCGCCTGTTACGGAACTTTTGCTCATGAGTATGGTGGTATTTTCTGCATCTATATTGCCAAAAACGGTTCCCGAAATAGACACTTCAGCCGCTTCAATTTTACCTTTAATAGTTCCAGTAGCTCCAACTACCAACTTCTGCCCTACTTTAACATCCCCAAAAACTTCTCCATCAATGCGAATATCTCCGTTACAATTAATATTTCCGTGCACTTGAGTGCCAACTCCTACTAAATTGATTACGGCTTGACCGGGAAGCGCGTTGTTTTTTTCTTTGTTTTTGGAAGAACCTAACATAATAAGGGATATTTAACGATTTTTACAAATATACACTATTCTTGGAATTTGGGAAATTTATCCAAAACATCAAACTAATTTAATATCAAAGAATTAAATCAAATGCGTTTTTTTATGTTATTGGGCGATGACATGCGCTGGGTTCAATACCGCAGTGCAACTCAAGATTGTTCAAAATGCTATTTATTCGATTGCGCATTGCAACTCAAGATTGTTCAAAATGCTATTTATTCGATTCCGCATTGCAACCCAAGATTGAGGCATTTATTTGGCCGAAGAATTCATACGAACCGAGGTTGAATCGTATAACTTTTCTTTATCGCTTAATAAATTGGTGAGTGTTTTGGATTTGGAATTCTTCACTTCGATTTGCAGTTTCAAATCTTCCAATTCTTGATTCAATTGTATCAATTCTTCTCTATCACTTTCGGTAATTTTTGTTGGGATAAGACCACGCATTGGAGTAAAAGCAAACAATAAATAAATAAGTATGGTAAAGAAAATAAACAAACCGCTTATCAAACTCAAAACGTTTAATGGTGTTAATCGAATGGAAAATACTTCTGCAAACGTATTGTCATTTATCAACACAAAACGATGTTTGTTGCGCAAATTGCTGATTATTTTACTTCCTTTTTTCGTCATAGCCAAAAATTCTTGGTATTTTTGGAAACCTTTGCAGTTTCGTTTTCAATATTAATTCAAAAATATCGTTTTTATAGGATAATTCCATGCGTTCACTAAGGATTTCGAGGGGTAAGCTACCCAATAAGCACATACTACAATTTGTTATCATTGCATTTATTGCCGTTCTTGGGGTGTCTTGCAAGGATGAGCAAAGTTGGGGATATAAACAATGGCACAATACTTTAGCCCATTACAACACCTACTTCAACGCTGAACAAAAATGGTTAGAAACCCATGAAATGGTGAGAGAATCCTACAAAGATGATTTTAGGAAACCCATTGAAATTTTCAACTTCGGTACTACAGAAACCTTGATGGGCAATCAGTCTAGCATGGATGAGGTGATTAAAAAAGCCAGCACCATGATCGACAGGCATCCCAAAAGTAAATGGGTAGATGATGCCTACCTGCTAACCGGTAAGGCCTATTTTCTCAAGGGCGATCCCAACGCTGCTATTGATATTTTCGATTATGTGTTCAATCAATACAATGACCCAGAAATTCGATTCAGTGCTAGACTGTGGACTGTACAAGGCCTCCTGATTAAAGATAAAGTGATCGAAGCAGAGGCCATGGCTCAATCCATTCTCGATAACAAAGAACTACCCAAACAACTCAAATGGCAAGCTCAACTGACATTAGGAGCTATTTACCACAAACAAAAGAAATTTCAACAATCTGCAGAACTGCTAGCCAAAGCTCTTCCTAAAGTGAAAAATCGGATGGACAGATACCGTTTGTATTTTGCATTGGGACAGGCCTATCAACGCTCAAACCAATTCAAACTTGCTGAAAAATGTTTTTCTAAAGTTCCATTATTTAATCCCCCTTATGAAATTGCATTTAACGCGCAATTAGCAAGGGTAGAAATCCTAACGGCAAGTCAATCGAACTTCAGCAAAGCCAATCGAATATTAAACGAAATGCTTCGCGACGATAAAAACATCGAGTACAAAGGCCAAATTCTGTATCGCATTGCTTTGAATGAGATCAAAAGTGGAAAATCGGATAAAGGTCTGCAAACATTGAAATTAAGTGTACAAAATTCCCTTTCTGACAAAGCCCAAAAAACCACCAGTTATTTAAAAATTGGAGATGTTTATTTTGAAAAAAGGAATTATCAAACTGCAGGTTTATATTACGATTCTGCCAATAAAACACTCGATGATAAACACCCGGATTTTGAAACCATCCTAGCCAAAAATCAGGTATTAAGTGATCTTCTGGAACACCTAATGCGGATCAAGAACAATGATTCTTTGATACGCATGGCAACAGATGCAGATTGGCGCCAAAAGAAAATTAAGGAAGCCAAAAACACAGAAAAATTAGAGAAAGAACTCCGAGAGAAAAATCAAAAAAACAAAATGCCCAACAGTCCTGGTGGAATGCAAAATCCTAGCGAAATTCAAATTCCGGGCATGGCAGCAGGTGGATCCTTCCCATTTTACAACATGAATCTTCGTAAAAAAGGAATCACAGAATTCAATCGGATTTGGGGTGATCGAGCCAATACCGATTTTTGGAAATACGCTTCTAAAGCCAATTCTACAGAAAGCAATTCCCCAGATAATTCCGGCGAAAAAAATGGGGGTAAAGGTAAATCATCCACTGCTGAAAAAACATCCATTGATTCTGCCCTTCTTAAATCCGTACCTGAAGACGAACGAAAATACTACTTGGATCTACCTATGTCTGAAAAAAGTCGTCTAACTTTGAGCGAACAAATCGAGGAATCATACATAAAATCGGGTGAAATATACAAAACCCGACTTAACGAGGACAAAGCTGCATTGGAACAATTCTTAGGTTTATTAAAACGCTTTCCCAACACCGTTTTCAAACCCCAGGCCTACTACGAAATCATCAAGATTTACAAATTCCAACAGGATGATGCCAATGCTGAGAAGTACAAACAAGCTTTGCAAAAAGAATTTCCTGAGAGCATTTACCTTCGAATGTTAGATAATCCTGGACTGGTTGCCACTACAGCATCTACAGATAACAAGACCAATATTTTAATTTCCAATCGCTATGATTCGATGATTGTAATGTTCCAAAAAGGCCAATTCAAAAAAGCTATGGAAATTAAATTGGAAACGGATAAATCCTATTCCGGAAATGCATTACAACCACGGTTCGATTATGTTTACGCACTTTGCCTTTTAAAAACCAATGATAATAAATGCTTCGATTTGTTGGAGCAAATTATTCAAGATTATCCCAACACCGACGTTGCCGAAAAATCACTTTCAATTTTACAGGCAAAAAAACGCTTAAGTGCTCCCAAATCTGAAACTACAGACAATTCTGCTGGGTTTGCTTTGGATAAAGCAAATACTCCGTTGCAATGCATGATGATTGTACCCAAAAATACCAACATCAACCTGATAAAATCAGCAATCAGCGATTTAAATAAAAAAGAGTTTTCGTTTGAAAGCATTCAACTGGGTCCATCCATTTCGGCGGATCAGAAGTATTTGATTTTTATTGAAAATTTCACATCCCCCGAAAAAACAAAGTTTTACAGTCAATTTATCAAAAAACAGTCCACCTACTTCAACGGGAAAGGTCTTTTTGAATACGAAGTATGTACTATTTCAGAGGAAAATATGCAAATTCTGGTAAAATCGCTGAATTGGAGTTCCTATTTGAATTGGTACAAAGAACAAAATAATCAATAGAATTGAATGCCGAATTGATGCAATAAACGTTGTATATTTGAAGCAATATGCTTAAGGGCTTTCGCTTCATAAAGAACGTTTGGATAGGTCTGCTTGGCCTATTCCTTTTGGGGTTACTCTTTTTTATTGGTGTTTCCAAAGGGCTGTTTGGAGAAATGCCAGAGGTTGAAGACCTCGAAAATCCAAAAAATGCGTTGAGTTCAGAAATCTATGGGGAAGACGGTGTAGTGATAGGTCAATTTTTCTTAGAAAATCGAATTAACGCCAAATATGAAGATATCAGTCCGCATGTGTACAATGCCCTAGTTGCCACTGAAGATATTCGATTTTTTAACCATTCCGGAATTGATTTCCGTGGAACTTTGAGAGCCATTCTGAGCTTGGGTACCGATGGGGGTGCTTCCACAATCACTCAACAGCTCTCAAAAAATATGTTTAGTCGTTTTGACAAGCCCAGTTCAAAACTGGGTCGAGTGATGCAAAAATTCAAAGAATGGGTAATATCCGTTGAATTGGAAAAACGCTACACCAAAAAAGAAATTTTGGTCATGTATTTGAATACAGTCCCATTTTCAGGATTATCTTTTGGTATTACTGCTGCCAGCAAAGAATTCTTCAATAAAAATCCAAAAAACTTAAAAATCGAAGAAGCTGCAATCCTCGTGGGAATGCTCAAAGCCAATTGGCGTTACAATCCCAAATACAATGCTGAAAATTCATTGAATCGACGAAATACCGTGTTGATTCAAATGAATAAATACAATTTACTTTCCGACGATTCATTAAATCAACTCAAAGAACTTCCCATTGTACTCAACTACCGAAGTGCGGAAAGCGAAGGTTTGGCCCCTTATTTCAAAACCTATCTCGGTGAATATTTAAAAAAATGGTGTAAGGATCATAACTACAACCTCTACCGCAGTGGCCTGAAAATTTACACTACCATTAACAGTGAAATGCAAATCGCAGCCGAAGATGCTATGAAAAAGCATATGGCCGATTTTCAGAAAAAATTCACCTCCGCTTGGGGAAAAGAACAACCTTGGAGGTATATAACCGACCGACGAGTTATTCCAAACTTTATTGAAGACGCTCTAAAACGAACAGAACGTTACAAAATACTTGCTGAACAATACGGAAATGACCAGAAAAAAATCATTGCCGAACTTAAAAAACCAGTAAAAATGACCATTTTTACCTGGAAAGGCGATCGTGATACTACCATGAGTCCCTATGATTCCATGGTGTATATCAAAAAAGTACTTCATGCATGTTTCATTTCCATCGAACCCGAAACAGGTTACATCAAAGCTTGGGTGGGGGGAATCAATCATAAATTCTTTAAATACGATCACGTAAATATCAATGCTCGGCGACAAGTTGGTTCAACATTCAAACCCATTGTTTATGCTACCGCTATCGATATAAACAAATTTACGCCCTGCACAGAGTTCCCGCGCGAACGTACCGTTTTCATCTCAGGTGGACAGGAATGGTCTCCAAAGAACTTCGATGGAAAATCCGGTGGAATTTGGCCCATGTGGAAAGGTTTGGCCTTGTCAGACAACTTAATAACGGCCCAAATTATGAAAAGCTTAGGCGATGATGGCCCAGATTTAGTGGTCCAATTTGCAGAACGTATCGGTATTCAAAAAGACCGTATTCCTCGTGTTCCTTCTATTTGTTTGGGGACGGTTGAGTTGTCGCCATTTGAAATGGCTAGCGCTTATTCGGCATTTGTTAATAAAGGACTTTGGGTGGAGCCATCGTTTATTACTCGTATCGAAGATAAAGACGGAAATGTATTGGAAGAATTCCAGAACCCCAAACACGATCAAGTTTTAAGTGCTGAAAAAGCCTATATAATGACCCATCTGTTAGAACGCGTAGTTCAACGAGGTACTGCATATGGCATGACGGGCAAATATGGTATAGAGGGAAGTGTTGGGGGTAAAACTGGTACAACTCAAGGTGCTGCCGACGGTTGGTTTGTTGGTATCACCAAAGGTTTGGTTTGTGCTACATGGGTAGGCGCTGACGATCCGACCGTAAGAGTTCGATCATCATTAATTGGTCAAGGTTCTCAAATGGCTATGCCCATTTTTGGATATTTCATGAGCAGCATTCAAAAGAATCCAAAATTAAAATATAAAGCAGAAGCGTTTACCGGTCCCGATAATTTCAATCCCGATTGGTTCAATTGCGATAAAGCCAAAAATAATCGCGGTGATTTAGGTGGCGGATTGGATATCAGCGGTTTAGGAGACTAAATCTTCCGATTCCCAAGTACGTTCACGTGCAGTTTCTTGAAATAGATAATGCATAATTTCCTGCTCTGTTTCGTTGTATTCCTTCCCTCTTCTCACTAACACCAAAGCAGCAGTTTTGTCTACTGCAGGTAATTTGTGTGTTACAAATCCTGAAGCACCTCCCCACGAAAAATCAGGAACGAATTGACGAGGAAATCCCGCTCCAAATAAATTGCAAGCGACTCCTACTACCGTTCCAGTATTAAACATGGTATTAATTCCACATTTGGAATGATCACCCATAATCAATCCACAAAATTGCATTCCGCTTTTATCGAATCTACGCGTAGCGTAATTCCATACTTTCACCTCGTCGTAGGTGTTCTTTAGGTTGGAACAATTGGAATCGGCACCAATATTACACCATTCACCCAATACCGCATTTCCAAGAAATCCGTCGTGTCCTTTGTTGCTATATCCTTGAATAACAATATTATTCACTTCACCACCAACGTTAGAATAGGGACCTAATGTGGTTGCACCGTACACTTTTGTGGCTAATTTTAATTTAGAACCTTCACACAATGCCAAGGGACCACGGACTACTGAACCTTCCATAATTTCCGTATTTTTTCCTAAATAAATAGGTCCATCCAAGGCATTTAGTATGGAACATTCCACCTGTGCTCCTTCTTCTAGAAACACAGGAAACTTACCTAATTTGGTATTGGTGGAAGAAAGAGGTTGACTGGTTCTACCCGAAGTTAAACGCTCAAAATCCGCTTGTATTTCTTGGGCATTCAATTTAAAAATATGGAATGGACGAGAAATAACGGTGATATCGGAATCCAATTCTACAGAATCATAATGAGTAAATCCGTTTTCCAATTGAGAATTGAATTCATCTGTATTCATTAATTGGCTGCAAATGGCCACTACCAATCCATCTTTAACCAATTTCTGGTTCAAAGAAAGGCTGCGAACTTGATTATTCAGTGACTCATTGGGAACCACCCTGCCATTGATATAGGTTATGGTTTCGGGGGATGATAATTTTGTTTGAATGGATAAAAACTTTTTCGACAAATAATCACGCGTTTGAAATCCAGTTGAGTTGGAATTTTGAATAGAAAAATCGTGCATCCATTTTTCGGAAATGGTTAAAATTCCAATGCGAAGATCGGCAGCTGGACGAGTTAATGTTAATGGAAATAGGTGATTGATCTGGTTGTCGTCGAAAAATTGAAAATGCATATTCAAAACTACTACAGTACGTCGATACAAAAAAGTGTAAAACAAAAAAAGGTTGCCTAAGCAACCTTTATAAATCATAGTTTAATGACAGAAAAAATTATTTTTTTCCGTAACGCTTCATGAACTTGTCGATACGTCCTGCAGTATCCACCAAGTTTTGCTTACCTGTGTAGAAAGGGTGAGATTGTGAAGAAATCTCTAACTTATACAAAGGATACTCATTACCATCTTCCCAAACAATTGTTTCTTTGGTGTCAACACAAGAATGTGTGATAAAAGAGTGATCACAGCTCATATCCTTGAACACAACTTTACGGTAATTTTTTGGATGTATATCGGTTTTCATCGGTTATTTAATTTAATGTTTAGATGATTTTTACAAAAAGGACTGCAAATATAATGTTTTCATCCATTATTTACAAGTTATTTTGAAGTTTGTTTGTTGATTTGAACGTTTAGTACCATTCCCAGTATCACTAGGCCCATTCCGCAATACTGAAATAGGTTGTACGACTCTTGAAATAAAAATAATCCAAAAGCAGTACCCCATATTATTCCTGCATAGCTGATAGCAGAAACCAATTTAGTTTCGGCTTCTTGATACGCACGGGTCATAAAAAACTGCCCTACTTGGGTAAACACACCAGTCAACAACAGCCATAGCCATTCCATTCCAGAAGGCCAATACCAGCTCCCCCATCCCCCAAAAGGAAAAATCAAAGAAATAGGTATGGTAACCAATGGGAAATAAAGGACAACCACGTTGGGATTTTCGATGCCCTTGAGACGTCGGATGGTATTATATGCAAATGCAGAAAAGAGTGCGCCACCGAGTCCCATCAGTATTCCAAAGGGAGTCACCCCCTGTAGTACTTTAATTTGAGTCCATGAAAAATTCTCCAAAAACGTAGAAATCCCATTTATACCCTGAAGCGAAGTTTTCTGATCAAGTACATGATTAGAGGTAAGTTGTGAAGTTACAAAATCACTGTTAACTATAATTACGCCCAATATACAAATTAGAAAAAACAGCCATTGAACAGGCCGTACCCGTTCATCACCCATCAACATGGCGAGAATGGTGGTTAATATTGGAGAAATGTAATGGATTACCAAGGCATTGCTTAGTGGCATTAATTGCAGTGAGTAAAAGTAGCACAACAATCCCAACGAACCGAAGAGTCCGCGTATAAAGAGCATTTGAGGATTTTTTCCTATGGGACTTTCGTTCTGATTAAAAAGAATGACAGATGCGATTAATATTTGTACCAGTGCTCTAAAAAAAACGATTTCCGAGACGTGCATCCCGGAAATCATTTTAACTGTGACGTTCATGAAGCCAAATGCCAAACTGGCAATCAACATCATGGCAACGCCGCGTGATAATTGAAAATTTATTTTAAGCAATGATTTATGGAGCGCATTAATTAAAGCGCTGCGTTCATATTACGTACTGCAGCCGCTGATTTTTCAAACTCTGCTTTTTCTTCGCTATTCAAATCCAATTCAACGATTTTTTCCCAACCGTTTTTACCTAAAATAACGGGTACTCCGATACAAATATCATTTTGACCGTATTCACCCTCTAAAGACACGCAGCATGGCATCATTTTCTTTTGGTCGCAAACGATAGATTGAACCAAAGTTGAAACCGCAGCACCTGGAGCGTACCAAGCAGATGTACCTAACATTCCGGTCAAAGTTGCACCACCAACCATGGTATCGGCTTTTATTTTAGCCAATTGGTCTTCAGAAAGCATTTGAGACACAGGAACTCCTTTGTATGAGGCCAAACGAGTTAATGGAATCATGGTGGTGTCACCATGTCCACCGATTACCATACCATCCACATCTGACGCAGGGCAACCCAAAGCGGTTGACAAATAATACTTAAATCGAGCGCTATCTAAAGCACCACCCATACCAATGATTCTATTTTTCGGCAAACCAGAAGTTGTTTTTGCCAAATAGGTCATAGTATCCATGGGGTTAGAAACGATAACAAAAACCGCATTTGGAGAATGCGACAAGCAATTTTCCATTACATTTTTAACGATTCCTGCGTTGATACCGATTAACTCTTCGCGAGTCATACCTGGTTTACGAGGAACACCGCTAGTAATAACCACCACATCACTTCCAGCTGTTTTGGAGTAATCGTTCGTACTACCTGAAATTCGGGTATCAAATCCATTCAATGCGGCGGTCTGCATCAAATCCAAAGCTTTTCCTTCTGCAAAGTTTTCTTTGATGTCAAGCAATACAACTTCCGCTGCAAAGTTTTTCATAGCAATGTATTCTGCGCAACTTGCACCTACATTACCTGCTCCAATAACGCTAATTTTACTCATATAAATGTGTTGGTTTTTTCGTAGTGCGAAATTAACTCAATTCATTCAAATCTTGAGGGAAATGTTTAAGTTTTTAGGGATAGTTTGGAAATTTTGCCATTAATTTTATGTAAATACGCATTTTGCGCAAACAATTTACAATCTAATTGACTTACTTTTGTGTAAAATTAACAATCCAACTCACTTACTTTAATGAAAAACAAGTACAAAGACCTAATTCAACAGACTTTCGATTTTCCCATCCATGAGTTTGACTTGGATGATGATGGCAATCTTTACTTTCACAACATTCCCTTAATGGAGATGATAAAACAGTATGGAACTCCATTAAAATTCACCTACCTACCAAAAATAAGTGAAAATATTAAGAAAGCTCGGTCTTTGTTTAATGTTGCAATTGCTAAGGCAGATTACAACGGTAAATACTATTATTGTTACTGTACCAAAAGTAATCACTTTCAACATACTTTAGATGAAGTACTCAAAAACGATGTGCATATTGAAACCTCTTCGGCCTTCGATATCAACATCATTGAAACTCTTGAAGAACAAGGTAAACTAAACAAAGAACGTTATGTTGTATGCAACGGATTTAAGAAAGAGAACTACATTGAAAACATTGCTGGACTAATTAACAACGGTTGGAAGAATGTTATTCCGGTTTTCGATAATCAACGTGAGATACATCAGTTAACTCAATTCACTCAAGAACCCATTACTTGTGGTATTCGAATTGCTGCAGAGGAGGAACCTAAATTCGAATTTTATACCAGTCGTTTAGGAATTGGATACAAAGACATCCTACCCTTTTATCGTTCTTCGATTAAGAACAACAAGCAGGTAAAACTAAAGATGCTGCACTTCTTTATCAACACAGGTATTTACGATACTGCTTATTACTGGAATGAATTGCACAAGTGTTTGAGAGTTTACTGTGAATTGAAGAAAGAATGTCCGGACTTGGATACATTAAATATAGGAGGAGGATTCCCTATTAAAAACAGTTTGAACTTTAGTTATGATTATGAATACATGGCCAACGAAATTGTGAGTCAGATCAAGCAAGTTTGCGAAGAACATGGTGTACCTGATCCCGATATTTTTACCGAGTTTGGTTCATTTACCGTAGGTGAAGCCGGTGGTGCTATTTTCTCTGTATTGGACCAAAAAGCTCAAAACGACAGAGAAAAATGGAACATGATTGACTCTTCGTTTATGACTCAGTTGCCTGATGCTTGGGCTATTAATAAAAAGTTCATCATGTTACCAGTAAATCGTTGGCACGAGGAATACGAGCGCGTTTTATTGGGTGGTATCACTTGCGATAGTGACGATTATTACAACTCAGAGCAACACGTTAATGCTATTTACTTACCGGAATATAAAATTGACGAACCTTTATATATCGGCTTCTTCCATACCGGTGCTTATCAAGAAAGCATTGGTGGATACGGTGGAATTCAACATTGCTTAACCCCTGCACCCAAACACGTAATTATTGACTTAGACGAAAATGGTGACTACTACTTTAAGTTATTCTCTAAAGAACAGTCATATAAAAGCATGTTAAAAACATTGGGTTATTTCTAAATTAACTCGATTTCTGTTTCAGTGAAACTCTAATAATATTGATTAATCGGATTGTAAAACTCTAAGTAATCAAAATAGATAACATTGATTAATCGGATTAGATAACACTAAATAATCCTAATAAATAACATTGATTAATCGTATAAGAAAACATTAATTAAAACCAAAAGGCCAGCTCAAACGAGCTGGCCTTTTGCTTTTATTTTACTCTTAAAATTTAATTTCCAGGACGAACTTTTGCCCATATATAGTATCCCATAAACGAACCCAATCCATTTAAAAACAACAACTCAAATCCAAATTGATACTTCCAATTCAATGGTTTCCAACCCAATAATTCCGACACAAAAGCATTTTTGCCGAAATACCAACACACAAACGGCACAATCAAACTGACAACAATGATGGCCATATTACTCGGCTTAACCTGTGTAAACATCCCCAATGCAAATAACCCAAGCAGTGGTCCATATGTATAGTTTGCCAAACCTAAAACAACATTAATTACCGCACCATCGGAGTATTCATGGAAACCTAAAATGCTCAAATAAAGTAAAACCGAGTAAGCTAGATGAAGTACAACTCTATACTTGTGCTTAAGTTGATTGCTCCAATTTTTCTTAGGAACCGAAAAAATATCGACATACGTACTGGTGGTTAAAGTGGTAAGAACACTGTCTGCACTCGAAAAAGTAGCAGCCGATAATCCCAAAACAAATGCCAACCCGGCAAAAAGTCCCAACTTCTGTAATGCGATGGTCGGAAAAAACAAATCGGTGCTCGGCTTACCCGTGATAGGATCCGTTATTATTCCTCCAGAATTTTTCAAGAATTCAATCATGAAAACTCCCAGCGACAAGAACAACACATTTACAAAAAACACAACTACGGCTGTAACTAGCATGTTTTTCTGTGCATCAGACAAGGATTTGCAACTGAGATTTTTTTGCATCATGTTTTGATCCAAACCCGTCATTGCAATGGTAATAAACA
>CAZQFZ010000041.1:14545-20439 GCA_964592635.1 uncultured Rhizobium sp. | reverse complement strand
ATTGCTGCATCGTGACCATCAAATAAACTTGCTGCTGTAACAATTCTAACTTTGTTTTTTGGCACGTAAACTTCAGTTTCCATCATGCCGCAAATTTAACCCAAATTATTCAGATTTATGATTTTTAGAGATGCTCAGATTCTTTTGAATTACATCCTCTAAGATATTGTATATCTAAATCTTAAAATAATCTTTTTGCAATATTCACAAATACTTAATCATTTTTATTTTCCCTTTTTGGGGGATTAAACTTCTTTTCATGTTACAATTGGCACGAATTTAGCAACATCCAACAAACACGTAACACCTCACATGAATACACTTTACACTTCCAAAATTGCATTCAATAAATTAATATTTCAGATACCTATTATTCTGATTTTTCCTTTGTTTTTCGGTGGATGCGCTAAACACGATAACCCTTACCTCGCTTCAAACGCTCAAATAAACGAAATACTACTTCAGGTAGATTCTCAATTCGACTCATTACCAATTATTTACATTCTACCAGAAAGATATTACAACCAAAATTCTGAAGATTTAATAGACAATCACGAAATAGACTCCATTATATTTTTCCAAAAGAACCTGGGTTTACCATCTGAATACATACCCCATATTTGGGGATTTACAGCCGAACAATTCGCAGCCAATACTCAACTGAATGCATCAAATGTATTTCTGTCCTTTGATTCGGTAAACCTGCTTTCTATTTCGTCGAAAATAAACCACCTTTCAACGGCAGAAACATTTACCATACCCGTGGTGCAGAGTCTTAATGAATACAACACAAAACAACAATTAATACTTCAAAAAACAATTGAAATTCAAATTCTTACAAGCGATTCATTGAAAAATTTCATCAGAAACATCACCCATCAACGTAAAAACAAATGGATTAGTAAATCGGCTTATGACGCATTCCTTACAAATGCACGTGAAACATTTGCTGAATATTTCCGTCTTAAATGTACAGAAGCAAAACTCGATATACAGTCATCAATAAATTTAAAATTGCTGCTCGATCAATTGAGTTCTGATTTGTCTGAAAAACATTGGGATCTGATAGTTTCCCAATTGCGAAAAAAGTAACTTGGTTAGTTATTTTTGGTTTAGTTTGGTTTACAAAAGCCCGGTTTCCCGGGCTTTTGTAATTATATCACCCCCCAAACCTATTATCATCCCAAAAGCACATAATTTTGAACCCTACAATCGCTTATCCTTTCCCAACCAAATTTATGGCCCAATACTTCTTTCTCGGATCCTGCTTCTCTGTTGAAATTTCTCAACGCCTAAAGCAATATGCAGATAATAATTCACTCGAAATCCAAATACTTGCCAACCCATTCGGAACCCTTTTCGCACCCAGTGCGATCGCTGATACACTTTCCATTGTAGCAAACAATCAAAAACCCATCTTAACGCCAGTGAATCACCAATTCCACTGCCTTACCTTCGCTTCCAAATTCCAATCGGAGCAAGAACTTGAATTATCAGAAATTATTCATGACATAAAATCCAGAAGCGCTCATTTTTTAAAACATACTCCGAAAGCCATCATTACCCTCGGAACAGCCTGGGTTTACGAATATCTCCCTGAAAATTTACTCGTGGGAAACTGCCACAGAATCCCCAATCATCAATTTAAAAAACATCTACTTTCAACCTCGGAAGTCATTGAAAACCTGAAGCGTTGCATTACCTCTTTAAAATCAATCCAACCCGAAATTCAAATCGATTTCACCATAAGTCCCGTTCGACATCTGCGCGATGGTCTGATTGAAAACTCCATAAGTAAATCCATTTTGCGGGTGGCCGTTCATGAAACTATCAGTCAATTTCCCGATATCAGATACTTTCCCGCTTTCGAAATTTTCAACGAAGAATTGAGAGATAAATCGTATTTCCGTGAAGATTTGGCGCATCCCAACAACAATGCCATTGACATTATTTTCAGCAAATGGCTTGAACATGAGCAAATCAACAGCGAACAAAACTCGCCCCCAACTCATTGAATTAATTGGATTCAGGAATCAGTTCATTTAACAAACTGTCAACATTGTCAGCCAATCTCAAATAAGTTGGTTCCACAGTGCTTAAACGTGAAACCACGTCGGTCGTTTCTTCGGTACATTCCACTAACTCTTTTTGAATTTCTGCATATTCAGCGCGAAATTCATCTACCTTTTCATCGTATTTGCCTTTTTTCACTTCGCTATCCAATCCCTTAAGAGCATAAAAAACATTTTCGGCTTTCAACACACAATTCTTGTATTTCTGTCCTACACCCTTATAAATTCGTGCCACACTTTCATACTGAATAAACCAAAGTTTTTGTTCTTCAGTCAGTTGATTTTCCTTCAAAAAATTAGCACGAATGAGTTGCTGTTGCATTTCTTCTTTTCGTTCCTCAATTTCATCCATTTCATAGGTAAATTGTTGACGAACAGCATTCAATTGACCCCATAAGCTATCCACTTTAGAAATCATTGCGGTTCTCTTTTCTTCGGGGGATGAAGATTCGGTACAACCCGAAATTATTAATCCAAACATCATCAATACAGTCACAAATATTGGGTACTTTTGACTTGTTTTTGTCCAGGAATGAATCATCATAGCACAAACTTACAAAATCAAAATCACATTCGCTTTTTAAAATCGGCTTTTTGGTTAGGTTTAACTGCATTTGGTGGACCTCAATTGCATTTGCCTTATTTTAAAAAATTCCTCTGCGACAAACACGCTTTTTTATCACATGAGGAATTAATTGAAATCAATGCCTTTTGCAATACCCTGCCTGGACCAAGTACCACTCAAACTATAACGGCAATTGGACTACAAATTGGCGGGCGGAAACTTGCAGCATTAACGCTCTTTGCCTGGGTGTTTCCCGGAGCAATTTTCATGGCACTTTTTGCTTTGTTACCCGTTTTTCTTTCACATAACTATCTACGATTTTTACCAGCAATTGTTTTTGGTTTTATGGGTTACGGTGTTTTTACCATGTTCAAATGGCTCAAGCCCAGCTTCCTGAATATCAGTATATTCATCTTTTCAGGACTTATAGGTTTTCTTTTTCACCATCCATTCATATTTCCTTCAGGCGTTTTTGCAGCTGCAATTATCAGTGGAACTTGGGGAACTAGAACAGATCTCTTCAAAAACTCAACGAACAAACCGTCTGTTGTGAATCGCATTTCCCAAAAAATAAATCAGAAAAATGCAAGAAACATTCGAAAACTCTCTCTATACCTGATCCTATTTTTTGTTATTGGTGGATTAGGGATGCTACTATCAAATGTCACAAACAATCCTTCAAATTCAAAGATTTTACCCTACCATTTTATTATCCAATTGTTTGAAAACTCCTACCGTATTAGTGCTGTTTCGTTTGGGGGCGGAAATATTTTAGCAGCTATGATGTTGGAGGAATTTGTTCATCTCACCGAACGAATTAATATGTCACAATTCCATTTGGGAATGGCCATGATCCAAGCAGCGCCAGGCCCCAATTTCAACTTGGCCGTATTCATAGATACACTAAGTATGAAAAACCATGGCGGCACCACCTTAGAGCAAATCACAGCTGGATTAATCGGAATGATTGCGGTTTTCCTTCCTGGTTTATTACTCGTTTTCTTCTGCTTTCCAATTTGGACGAGAATAAAACATATACCCTTTATTCAGAAATCAACTCCAGGCATTTTTGCCGTATCGGTGGGATTCATTTTGTCGGCTACAATGACCATTGGACAAGATTGGATTAACCAACTTCAGCATGATTCTTTTCCACAAGCCATAGTTCAAATTGTTGTTTGCATTAGCTCTATCGCTATGTTAGCCAGCGGAAGGATCCAAACTCCATTGGTCGTTTTATTCGGATTAATCGTAGGATGGCTCATTCCTCTATAAAATTTATTCGGTATATTCGTATTTTTATGAGAATCGCGGATAAACTGCACATAAAACCTCTTACTCTACTCGTATTTATGGTGATGCTCATTTTCCATAAATCGAGTACAGCTCAATCTGTAAAAAAAGGACAAAACCACTTCATTTTATTCACAGGCTTGGTTTTAACAACCGACAGTTTAAAACCGATTCCATTTGTAAACATACGCAGTCATCGCAGAGGTCTCATTGGATTTTCAGACATCAACGGATATTTCGATGTGGTTGTTAAAAAGGGTGATACCATTTATTTCGAGCAAATTGAAAAGAAAGGATCTTGGCACGTTGTTCCCGATACCCTTACAGGCAACCGATACAACGTAGTAAAATTATTAACACAAGACACGGGTTATATTTCAGATATTTTCATTCGGGCTTTGCCCCTGAAATCGCTATTTGCGCATGAGTTTGTTACCCGCGATATTCCCGATGATGCCTTAGAACGTGCACGTAAAAATTTGGAAAACGAAGCAGTAAAAGAGGAATTAAGAATGCGTCCCGCTGATGCACATCAAGCACAATCACTAATGGCTACTCAACGTGCACAGCAATTGTATTACTACAATCAAGTGCCGCCTCAGAATTATTTAAGTCCAGTAGCTTGGATGCAGTTTTTCAATGCTTGGAAACGCGGGGACTTCAAAAAGAAGAAAAAACCCACCAGCACCTATATTTCTCCGTATTAATACTCCAATAATAATTACAACGATTTAACTTACCGAATTTTTATATTAAACCAATCAATGATTCGTGTAGACGAAATTACAAAGTTTTAACCCACCGAGAATCACTACCGAGCATCAATTCTAATCCAATCAATCATCCGAGTAAACGGATTTCCAACTGTTTAACCCACCGAGCATCAATTCTAAACCAATCAACCTTCCGAGTAAACGGATTTCCAACTGTTTAACCCACCGAGCATCAATTCTAAACCAATCAATCATCCGAGTAAACGGAATTTCGCTTGGTGCTCAACAACAATTCAGTAGATATAGGCATGGAAAAGCCTAATTTTTCGATGATTTTTATTGTCCAATAACTGAGTTGAAATTTCCAGCCAGACAATTCCATTCGAGGCGGATTAACGCTCATAATCTGTGCTAATTCTTTCATCAAAAACTGAAAAGTCAAATTATGGCTTACCATCAAATAACGCTCGCCATATTTCGTTTCTTGCTGTAGCATTGATAATGCAGTGTGTGCCAAATCATCAACAAAAACGAATCCATTTGAACCCGCAGGATAAGCAGGAATTCCTTTTCGTACTGTATTCGCCACTTGTTCTGAACTAGTATGTCCCTCGCCAAAACCCAAAACCACCCCTGGATTCAATATCAATACCTGCAATCCCTCCTCTTTACCACGCCAAACCTCCATTTCTGCTAAATATTTACTATTGGCATAAGCGGTATTGTACTTGGATTCAACCCATTCAGAATTAATTCCTATAGGTTGATTGTTCTCAGGACGACCTAAAGCTGCTATCGAACTTATGTGAAGAAACTTATTCACCCCAGTTTTCAAGCATGAGTTGACTAAATTGCGCGTTCCTTCCGTATTTTCTACAATCATTTTATCTTCGGATTTTCTATCAAATGATACGATAGCTGCGCAATGCAAAACTGCATCAAAAGAATCATCCAAAACTTGAAGAATCTCATCGGTGTCGAGCAAATCCATATCTACCCATTGGGGATGGAAATTCTCAATCGATTTAAGATAATTGCCTAATATTAAATCGGATTTCTCTTGAGCAAATACTGAATTTGCATCGTCCATGACATTGGGTAACGTGTTATCCTCCACTGATAATTTGAACGATTCCAAATCCCCCGAAAACACCTTCACATTCCTTAATTGTGGAACTCCCAAACGCTGTTTTAATTGAACCACCTGTTCCACTGTCAGATATTTAGACGTATCTAATTTTTGACCATTTG
>CAZQFZ010000041.1:0-14445 GCA_964592635.1 uncultured Rhizobium sp. | reverse complement strand
TAGATCCAACTTACTGGTTGCACGCTTGGCTAACACCACTTCATGTCCCATTAAGTGGGCTTGATATGCCATATGACTACCTACAAAACCGGTAGCACCTGTAATTAAAATCTTCATGGATTGGCCGTTGAATTGGCAGCAGAATCATTCATTTTCTGTATATATTCTAGCTGTTGCTCAGGAGTTACCATACCCTTCTCGATGAAGAAAACCATGGTTTGTGCCTGTTTCCCAATTGGAGTTTCACCAAAGTGTTTCACCAAGTATTTGTAATATTCCAAAGCTTTATCATACACTCCATTTTGCTCGTAATAATGCGAAGCAACCACTGCACTCTCCATTTTTCGCTCTTTAGTTCCGTTGAAGGTTTGCAGATAATATTCGGCCCATTGTGCGGCCTTAACTCCGTGGTTTTTTCGCTCTTGAATCAAGACAGCATAATAGCAATAGTTTTCACTTTTGGGATGTTTGGGATTCGCTTGTGCAAATGCAAACAACAATGAATCCGCATTTTTGGGCAAGGAATCTACAACCAATTTTGGCGTTAACTTAGACTCGAATGGCTCAATCTTTTGCAACTCTTTATCTACTTTGGAAACACATCCCCAAACTAAAAAAAGCACTAATCCGAATACACGATTCATTTTTGACATAGGGCAAATTTACAACGATTTGAACAATGTTAAAAACTTGGTTTCTCCTTCTGTAATTAATTGGGTAAAATTGCATTGATGAGTGAAAATCAATTAACCCAACCCCAATATACGGAAAACGAAATCCGAAGTCTGGATTGGAAAGAACACATTCGCCTGCGCCCCGGTATGTATATCGGGAAATTAGGTGATGGAAATTCCCCCGACGACGGTATTTACGTTCTTATTAAAGAAATCATCGATAACTCGATCGATGAACACGTAATGGGAAATGGTAAAAAAATTGATATCGTTATCGACGATAAACGCGTAACCATCCGTGATTATGGCCGTGGTATTCCTTTGGGAAAAGTCATTGATTGTGTATCCAAAATCAATACCGGTGGTAAATACGACAGTCGCGCTTTCCAAAAATCAGTAGGTTTGAATGGAGTCGGTACTAAAGCCGTTAACGCTTTGAGTAGCTATTTTTCGGTACAATCTTTCCGAGATGGGAAAACTAAAAAAGCAGAATTCAATCAGGGAAACTTGATTAACGATGCCGCTGAAGAAGTCACCACCGAAACCAATGGAACGCGGATCATTTTTGAACCCGATGGTAGTATCTTCAAAAATTATCGTTTCATCCATGATTTTATTCGCGAACAGGTTAAAAATTACACCTACCTCAATTCGCAATTAACCATTCGATACAACGGAGAGTCTTTTGCATCTCGTCGAGGTTTGATGGACTTATTGGAAAGCAAGGTTACCCCCGAAGCAGCTCTTTATCCCGTAGTTCACATTCAAGCCGATGACTTCGAAATAGCATTCACTCATACCGAGGCTTATGGTGAAGAATACTACTCCTTTGTAAACGGACAGTACACCACACAAGGGGGAACTCACCTAGTTGCTTTTAGAGAGGCATTCGTGAAAACCATTCGCGAGTTCTACAAAAAAGATTACGATGCTAGCGACATCAGAAGCTCAATAACCGCTGCAGTTAGCGTTCGCGTTGTTGAGCCCGTATTTGAGAGTCAAACTAAAACCAAATTGGGAAGTACGGAAATCGCACCCGATGGACCCAGCATGAAATCCGCCATGATGGATTTCATTAAAAAACATGTAGATGACTTCCTTCACAAAAATCCGTCTACTGCAGACGCACTTATTAAGAAAATTCTTCAAAATGAGCGCGAACGCAAAGACATGGCAGGAGTTCAAAAATTAGCCAAAGAACGTGCAAAAAGAGCCAATCTTCACAATAAAAAACTTCGAGATTGCAGAATTCATTTACCGGATGCTAAAAAGGATGAACGCTACGAATCAACATTATTCATCACGGAGGGAGATTCAGCATCTGGAAGTATCACCAAAAGTCGCAACCCCGATTTACAGGCGGTGTTCAGTTTAAGAGGAAAACCTCTAAACTGCTATGGACTTAAAAAGAAGGTCGTTTACGAAAACGAAGAATTCAACCTTCTACAACATGCTTTAGACATTGAGGAATCACTCGAAAATCTACGCTATAATAAAATCGTTATTGCTACCGATGCCGACGTAGACGGAATGCACATTCGCTTGTTAATGATGACCTTCTTTTTGCAATTCTTCCCGGATTTGGTTAGAAATGGACATTTGTACATTCTACAGACCCCGTTATTCCGAGTTAGAAATAAAAAAGAAACCATTTATTGCTTCAGCGACAAAGAACGAGTAGACGCAATTGCTAAATTGGGAAACAAGCCAGAAATCACACGATTCAAAGGATTAGGTGAAATTTCACCCGATGAATTTGGTGGCTTTATTGGTCCCGATATCCGATTAGAACCCGTTATCTTAAAAGAAGATACCAGCGTGGAACGATTGCTAAAATATTACATGGGCAAAAACACTCCTGAACGCCAAGAATTCATCATCGATAATCTCGTGGTGGAAACCAACGATTTGGAAATCATTAAAGCTCCTAATGCCGAGGAAGCCAATGAATTGGCTGAAGTTTAAGATTTTATTAGAAAAGCAACCAGCTCACCGCTGGATTTTTGTGGCTCTAACCATAGCCTTTTCACTCATGGCATGGGAAAGAATTCTTTACGCCGACTCTGCTTTCACGGCTTTTAACATTCTCAATTTATTTCCAGCTGTAGAACACCATCGTTACACCCAATGGTTGGTTTTATCACCGGCATATTTGGGGGTGAAACTAGGACTTCCCGTAAATTTCATCATTCTCATTCTATCCATTACGCCCGTAGTTTTAGCCTGGATTTGCAGCGAATGTATTCGCAGAAATCACGAAGGAATTACGGGTTTACAACTGCTTTACTTTCCAGCCATTTTTATTATTTCGGGTCCTGACTTTCAGTTTTTGGGGACGGGCGAAATGATTTCCGCACTCATTTTTGCCGGATTGTATGCATTGGAACCAAAGCACATTCGTTCCACCATTTGGCTTACACTTTCGTATCTAGCGCACCCGGGAATTCTTCCGGCACTTTTTTTCTTACTCATTGTCCAAAAAAATCACTGGAAAAACTACTTGTTTTTTGCACTTGTAATCATTGTCAAACAAGCCATTTTCCCTCCCAATCCCTACGAAGTAAGTATCCTTCAGAAAATTAATTTTCAAGAGTGTTGGGCTTTTTTTCAAAGTTGGGGATTCCACTATTTTGTTTCTTCCCTTTTCGGGGGATGGGCAACTCCTTACTTAATTTTAGGTCTACTTATTCTCTTGTTTGGCGATTTGAAAAATCGACTTCTACTGGGAATTGGAATTCTAATTTCACTATTTCTCGCATTCATATATCGCGAAGGTGAAAGTGACATGATGATGCAAAAAAGCTTTGCTCCCATGCTCCCCATTTTGTGGTTTTTAGTCACCCGTAATTCAATTAATTGGAGTGTTATCCAGAATATTCGACTAAAAATCGGATCCAAACGTACTTTTCAATTAAACCCAGATTCAATGTTGCGTATGATGCTAATATTTTGTTTCTTCTGGGGAAGTACTTTTATTTGGCGCTCTTACCAATTCCACCATACGCGACTGCAACTGCTGGATGCTCAATTAACTCAGAATTCCCATCCCCCGAAAAAAGCCGTTTCTTCTGAATACTTTCATCCGGACCAATTTAAAATCAATTGGGCCATACCCTATGAATCAATAATCCGTTCAGCATACTGGAGCAAAAAAACGACGAATCTCGGAGCAAAAACGATTAAAATCAATACGTTCTGCATTGTAAATGACTCTAACGAGGCCATAAAAAAGCCCCTAGGAATCAATCAATTCTTAGGGGCTCCATTTGCATATCCGATCGGTGTTGAAAATCTTAATCCTGAGTATTTTCCAGGCCTTTCAAAGGAACAGTATCGGTGGTATTGTAATCCTTAAATTAAATACACCCATAAGTGCATTTATTCAAGAGAATACGTTGAAAGTTATTAGTAGCGGTACTCGTCGCGTTTGAACGGACCAGTTACAGAAACTCCAATGTAATCAGCTTGCTCAGCGGTTAATTCAGTTAATTCCACACCAATTTGAGCCAAGTGCAAACGTGCAACTTTCTCATCTAAGTGTTTAGGAAGCACGTAAACTTGATTTTCGTAGTTGCTGTGGTTGTTCCAAAGTTCCATTTGCGCCAATGTTTGGTTCGTGAAACTGTTACTCATTACGAAACTTGGGTGACCCATTGCACAACCCAAATTCACCAAACGACCTTCTGCTAGAACAATGATTTCTTTAGAATCTACGTTAAATACATCCACCTGAGGTTTGATGGTGTATTTGGTATTTCCGTAATTTTTATTCAACCAAGCCATATCGATTTCATTATCGAAGTGCCCGATGTTACAAACGATCGTTTTATCGTTCATCATACGGAAATGCTTTTCAGAAACGATGTTACAGTTACCAGTAGCGGTTACTACGATATTTGCTTGAGGAATAGCAGTTTCTAAGCGCAAAACTTGAAAACCATCCATAGCTGCTTGTAAAGCACAAATCGGATCGATTTCAGTTACGATTACACGTGCACCCGCTCCTCTTAAACTTTCAGCAGAACCTTTTCCAACATCACCGTAACCACAAACAACAGCCACTTTACCAGCCATCATAATATCGGTTGCACGGCGAATTGCATCCACCAAACTTTCTTTACAACCGTATTTGTTATCAAATTTACTCTTAGTTACAGAGTCGTTGATATTGATTGCAGGAATTGGCAAAGTTCCGTTCACAACACGCTCATACAAACGGTGAACACCAGTTGTTGTTTCTTCAGAGATACCTTTGATAGCAGCAACCAATTCTGGATAGCGATCCAAAACCATATTGGTTAAATCACCACCATCGTCCAAAATCATATTCAATGGTTTACGATCTTCGCCAAAGAATAAAGTTTGTTCGATACACCAATCGAATTCTTCTTCGGTCATTCCTTTCCAAGCATAAACGGGAATACCAGCAGCAGCAATTGCCGCAGCTGCGTGATCTTGTGTTGAGAAAATATTACAAGAACTCCAAGTTACATCTGCACCCAATTCTACCAATGTTTCAATCAAAACAGCTGTTTGAATCGTCATGTGTAAGCAACCAGCGATGCGAGCACCACTCAATGGCTTGGATTGGCCATATTCAGCTCTTAATGCCATCAAACCGGGCATTTCCGCTTCAGCCATTTTGATTTCTTTGCGACCCCACTCCGCGAGAGTGATGTCTTTAACCTTGTAAGGAATGTATGTTGAATTAGTTGACATGTTTTGAAATAAAGTGCAAATTTACGAAAAATTTAGAACCCGCAGTTGCAACCTCCCTTTTTCTGTGTACGAGATTTGTAGTTTTTACTTCCACAAGATGACACAGTCGTGCTCAAAACTCCCACACACAACAATAAAGCAATCCATTTATAGCGTTTCATAGTATATTGTTTAAACAAAAATAACACGTATTTAGTCTATCAAATGTACTCCTTTTCCCATAAATTCAAGAAAAAAACGCACCTTTGCACCGATTTTTACTATGACATTACTTTCCATTTTAGATTTAGCACAAGATTGGCTTTTGCATTTAGATGATAAATTGCAAGAAATAGTAGGCACGTACAAGACATTGACTTACTTCATCCTGTTTGCTATCATCTTTGTTGAAACAGGATTGGTACTGATGCCCTTTCTACCCGGTGATTCTCTCCTCTTTGCCGCAGGTAGCATTGCCGCACTTGACGATACATTAAATGTATATTACCTAATTCCATTACTCATATTTGCAGCGTTATTGGGAGATAACACCAACTACTTCATTGGCTCCAAAATTGGTACTCGAATTTTTGATTTAAAATGGAGGTTTCTAAAACGAGAATACCTCACTAAAACCGAAGAATTCTACGATAAACACGGCGGATACACATTAATTATGGCGCGATTTGTCCCCATAGTTCGAACTTTTGCTCCCTTTGCCGCAGGGATGGGTTCAATGACCTATCGCAAGTTTATCGGATACTGCATTTCTGGCGCGGTTTTATGGGTCACATCTATAACATTATTAGGTTACGCGGTGGGTGATTTGCCTTGGGTTAAAAACAATTTCGAAACTGTAGTATTTGCCATCATTGGATTCTCAATTGCTCCGATGATTTATAAATACCTTCAATCTAAATGGAAAAAATAATCCGACTTGGATTAATCGGAAAACCCATTTCCCATTCGAAAAGTCCAGATATTTTTGCAGGTTTCTTTTCGGGGGAAGGCATTTCGGATGCTCAATATCAACTATTCGAACTTAACAACATCGGCGAACTGCCCCTATTAATCGCACAAAATCCACTACTCGGTGGATTCAATGTAACCATCCCCTACAAAAAGGAAATTTTTCAATATTTAGATGAGGTCGACCCCAAGGCTAAAGCCATAGGAGCTGTAAATACGGTGAAAATCATCCGAAACTCGACGAACGTTTCAAATACGCATCCCCCAAAGAAAGATGCTCGTAACATTGAATATGGAATTGAATTAACCAATGAACCTGGTCCCATCGTTGAATCGAAAATCGAATCCAACGTTCAATTAATCGGATACAACACGGATTTTGACGGTTTTGAATTCGCATTAAAATCCCTTCCTCATCAGCAATTCGATTGTGCTTATGTACTTGGAACGGGTGGTTCTTCCAAAGCCGTTGCAGCCGTTTTGACAAGTTGCCAGATACCCTTTAAAAAGGTAAGTCGAAATTTAAAGGAGGGGATTAATTCTATTAATCAGATCTATAGTGCAAGCTCCGAACCGAATTTCACGACAAAAGAAATTAAGGGAATTGCAGATGAGTTTTCAAACTCACAATTCAATTTTAGAACTATCAACTATGAGGAGTTTCTGAATTCAGAATTTCAAGAAAACACGTTGATCATCAATACCACACCTTTGGGCATGTGGCCCAATGTGGACAGTTGTCCCACGATACCGTGGAACAAACTACCTCAAAGCACTCAATTCATTGATTTGGTTTACAATCCCCAAGAAACTCAACTACTCCAAGAAGCCAAAATGCGTGGATTAATTGGAATCAATGGACTTTCCATGCTTCAAAAGCAGGCAGAAAAAGCTTGGGAGATTTTCAAAAAATAAACGACCTTTACATTTCCTTAGATTATGAGTAAAAACGTTAACCATTTCTCGGTATATACCCGATTTTTAATGCTAGGCAGCACCTTTTTACTTTCTAGTTTACTTCACTGGGGTTGTAAAACTCCTAAGTCAAAACTAGACAATGCTGTTTCCAATGCAATTGCTAATTTAGAAAATGAAAATCCATCATCTCAAAACAACTTGGGATTTGTTTACAAATCTTCTACTTTCCAGAACGATGTAACCAAACCCTATCAAAAAACACCCGATAAAATCTGGACACTCAACCATACCGATTTGGACCTTTTTCTTAACTGGGAACAACAAACCGTAAATGGCTATGCCTCGTTGATTTTATCCAACAACTACCATCCCCAGCTAAATCGCATTGAATTGAATGCGCAAGGAATGGATATTCACCAAGTTTGGTTGGATACACTTTCTGCAAACCTGAAACCCAATTTCAAACAGTTAAATATTCGAGTTCCAGAACACAAATTAGAACCACTTACCACCAAACCCAAACAACTAGGTTCTGATACTTCGGTAAAAAACATTGAATTTAAGCATACTTCCAACAACACTTGGCTGCCCATTCAGTGGGATTATAAGGATTCACTTACCCTAAAAATTGCTCTTCCATTCGGAATTAGCAGAAATAAATCCATTCGATTAATTATTGCATACACCGCAAATCCCGAACGTTCGGTACACAATAAATCTACTACTGCCGGAACAGCAATATCATCGGATAAAGGAGCATATTTCATTAATCACGACTTGAAACATCCAGTATTCCCTCGTCAATTTTGGACACAAGGCGAAACTCATGCTTCATCCAGATGGTTCCCTACTTTGGATCATCCCAGTCATAAACATACCCAAACACTTCAGATTACCTATCCCGACACGATGATTTCCATCAGCAACGGGAAATTAGTGAGCAGCAAAAACATCCCCCAATCTAAAGAAAAAACGGATTGGTGGATCATGGAGAAACCGCATTCCGTTTACTTAACCATGTTGGGCTTAGGGAATTGGGTAAAAACCGAACAAAATGTTCGCTCTGCAAAAACTCAGATTCCTGTGAACAGTTTCGTGGAACCTGCTTTTCAAAATGCAGCTTACAATCATTTCAAACATACCGCAGAAATGATTGATTTCTTTTCAAATTACACGGGTGTCGACTTTCCTTGGGGAAAATTTGACCAAGTGAGTGTTCGAGATTTTGTGAGCGGTGCCATGGAAAACACCAGCTGCGTTGTGCATAATGAACGCTTGATGGATTCAGAAAACGACATGGAAGATTACGTTTCTCATGAGTTATTTCACCATTGGTTCGGGGATTTAGCAACGTGCGAAAATTGGTCCGACCTCACATTGAATGAAAGTTTTGCCACCTACGGGGAGTTTTTATGGAGAGAACATAAATATGGTTTCGACAATGCCATTTCTTGGATGAATTCCAATTCCCAAATTTCAGATGATGCCCATTTTAAATCCCTAGTGAATCATTATTACGCCAATCCCGACGAACAATTCGATGATGTTCGCTATAACAAAGGAGCGGCAATTTTACACATGCTTAGAAATTATATCGGCGATGATAATTTCCGTTTATCCATGAAAACCTACCTAACGCAGCACGGCTTTAAAACGGCTAATACCAACGACTGGAAAAAAGTCATTGAACAAGTTACAGGTAGAAATATGGACGACTTTTTCAATTCTTGGTACTATTCCGGGGGAAAATTGAGCGTCGATTATTATATTGGCCGCGACACAATGTCCCCAACCCAAAAAGGATATCGCTTATACATTCATTCCTACGCTAATATGTCGTCGGCTTCTTCTGACCTCGAAATGCCTGATGGACCTAAATTAACTGAGTACTACGGTGTCAATAAAACCGTGGCTCTTCCGATTGAATGGGGCAAACTTAACTCCGATCGCAATCGCATTTCAACGTTCCACGACACAACAATCTACACCCAAGCGGATAAAATTAATTATTCTATTTATTTAGGAGAAACGCTTCCGGATTTTTTAATCATAGACCCCAAAAATACACTGTTATCGGACGATATTTCGCCCAATTACCCTTTGGCTATGGGCAATCGCATTCAAGAACGCGAGTCTAGTAAATCAAATACGGCTCACCAATACCACATTTGGACGCCAGAGTACTTATTTGACCTTGGATACAACACTATTTCGGTTGCACCTGATTGCTTTAAATACAAGTATTTATCTATGTTTTTCGGGGGATATTTATACGTTTCGCCGAACTTTTGGCCCAAAGAAATACCCAATTCTGCACTCGATAGCATTGCTTTGAATTTCCAAAACTCAACATTAGTTAGCATTGCTAAACACGTTCATCAAGAATCTAAAAAACAACAAAATTCAAGTTGGACCATCTATCCTCCATTGTCGGCTTTGGGAGAATCAAACACCATAGCTGAAGAAGTTCAATTGGCATTGCTTTCCAAGTTGTTCTTAATTGACCACTCAGCAAAAAATAAGAATTTAATCAGTTGGTCATCCTCTGAACTCGTAAACTTTGCTTTGAATCAGGAAATTTATGCAGAATTAACCTCCAATTCTTCTATGGAAGAACTACGGAATAAATCGATCAAATACATTGAAAATGCAGTAAACAGCAACTCCAACAGTGAGTCTAAATCGGATCTTATTCGAACATTGATTTCCCAACACGCCCTTTCCAACAGAATGGATTTAGAGGATGAAGGAGAGCGTGATAAAAGCTCAAAAACACAATCCCAGTTAGAATCTTCCAGTACCAATAATAAGAAACACAAATTCGTTTTTGAATCTAGCACTCTTCCTTTGGATTTTTCTCGCAATTACTCGTTAAACGAGTTGGATTCTTTGAGAATGGTTTTCAAAAAAATGTACTGGGACGTTTATTTGCATTTTTACAGCAATCGACTTAATGCAAAACCTTTAAATTTCGAAGCTAAATCGGAGTGGTATCTAGATTCAATGATGATGGTATTTGCCAAAAATCATTTGATCTCACAATTACGTGCAATGCCAGTAGACGGACAGATATCTAACGAAGTAGATGTACTTTTACCTATAAAAGACCGTCATTTACTTTCTAGAAATACATTGTTCTTATTTACTATGTATGAGCGTTCTTACCATAAAATCAAATCAAAAGTTCGCTTATCCGAAGAGTTTAAACGTTTTGAAGAAGAATTGTGGAATAAGTTCTTTTTCTTGCCACTCATCCCCGACCATCGCAATGAAATTTTAACGCAATTATCCGAGAGTTTGTCGGAATCCTTAACAGATGAACTTTTTTCAGCATTGGAATTTCAAAATCGTTTGAAAGCTCCAGATATTTTTGCATTAACCGGTGGTGCTTATTTCAACTTATCCTTGGGTGAATGTTACGACAAACTCGAACTTATTAAAAAACTAGCTTTCAACGAATTAAAAGAGAACAATAACGAAATACCACAACGTTTTGTTCAGTATCATCAAATTAAACTCAAAAAAATTGTGGGGCAAACAGAATCCAAGACTTCCAATCGCTTGGCTTTGATGCGGTTGAACGAGTTTTTAAAATGATTTTAATTGTTGTTTATTATTTAAAATCATTCTAATTTCGCACCTATTAAAAATCAGTTAACATTACGGTTAATTGGAGTGGCTGATTCAGAGGATTTCCTGTGAAAATTCGACCTAACTAATTGCAGTAACTCAACGGATTCAAAACTTACTTACTACACTATGACCGCTAAAGACATTGAATTCAACGAAGTGTATGAAATTGCTCGTTTGGAAGAAAGTGAATTAACTCAAAAATTGGCGGAAATGGGTTGTGTACCTGGAACAGAAATAGTGAAACTGTATACGGCTCCTGGAGGGGATCCCATTGCATTTAGAATTGATGCTTATATTTTAGGACTTAGACAGGTCGAAGCCGACCAAATTGTTATACGTAAACCTATTGCGAAAATCGAAACCGTATGACAAAAAGAATAGCGCTAATTGGGAATCCCAATTGTGGTAAAACAACCTTATTCAATCGATTAACCGGATTGGATCAAAAAACGAGTAATTTACCCGGAACTACCGTTGACTCTTATAAAGGCAGCATTAAAATTGATGGTGAAGTAATAGAATTAATCGACTTACCCGGAATTTATTCCTTGTTCACCAATTCCGAATACGAACACGTTGTTATTCGTAATCTGCTGGCAGAAGGACCAGATAAAATTGATGGTGTTGTTTACATCTTAGACGCTTCGAATTTGAGAAGAAACTTATTGTTGTTATCGCAAGTTTCCGAGCTAAAAATACCAGCAACGTGCATTCTTACAATGAATGATACTGCTGCTCGACGCCAAATAAGTGTGGATTACAAAAAGCTGTCTGAAGAAATTGGATTGGACATAACACCATTCAATCCTCGAACTGACAAAAATCTTTCACCCATTCATCAAGCAATTAAACAACTTCAGATTGGATTAACATTAAGTTTCAATGAAGGATTTAAAGAGCGTTTGAGTGATTTTGCCAATGGTAAAATAGATCGAGGTATCAGTAAAGAAACCTTATTGCGATACGGATCCATTGATGGAGTGATGCAACGTGCGGTTTCAACAAAAGACAAGAAAAAAGCCTCAAATACACTTAAAATTGATCGGATAGTCACTCACCCTATTTACGGTTTTTTCATTTTCATATTTGTTATGTTGGCCCTATTTCAAGGGGTCTTCACCCTTGCTGAAAAACCCATGGCTTGGATAGAGGATGGATTTGCCTTCCTGCGCGACCAGATCGGAAGTATTCTACCTGAGGGTAATTGGGGTAATTTCGTTCAAAACGGAATTCTCAGTGGTTTAGAGGGTGTAGTTTTATTCGTACCTCAGATTTTCATTTTGTTTTTCCTGATTGGAATTTTAGAAGACAGCGGATACATGGTTAGAGCTTCATTTATTTCTGACCGCATCATGCGAAAGTTGGGATTGAACGGTCGTTCTATTATTCCGTTGGTCGGGGGATTTGCTTGCGCTATTCCGAGCATCATGGCTACGCGAACTATACGCAACAAATCGGAGAGATTAATAACCATGTTAATCGTTCCATTGATGAGTTGTAGTGCGCGACTGCCTGTATATATTTTACTCATTTCACTGATTGTTCCGGGGAATGAATTTTGGGGTCCAATACCCGCTCAAACGTTATTAATGACACTGGCGTATTTTGCTGGAATCATCATGGCTGTTTTCGTAGCATTTGGATTAAAAATATTCGGGCGCAATCGCGAAAATTCCGAATTTGTATTAGAACTTCCTACCTACCATCCCCCAAGAATACAAACCGTAATTAGTCAAGCATGGTTGAAATGTAAAGCATTTTTGAACGAGGCTGGAAAAATCATCGTTATCATTTCCATGGTGCTATGGGCCTTGTCCAGTTTTGGCCCTGAAAAAGCAATGAAAAACGCCCATCAAAAAGCAGAAGAACTGTCCCAAAAAAACAATCCTGATTCCACTCAAATTGCACAAAGTTTGTTGTTAGAGGCAAGCTACGCCGGACATTTAGGCAAATGGATTGAACCCGCCATTTCTCCATTGGGTTACGATTGGAAGACAGGTATTGCATTGATATCTTCATTCGCGGCTCGCGAAGTATTCGTGGGCACCATGAGTACTCTTTTTCAATCCACTTCCGAAGACGAAGATGTAATGGGCATTCGCGACAAAATGCAATCACAAATCAATCCCAACACAGGAAAACCCTT
Source organism: uncultured Rhizobium sp. (assembly GCA_964592635.1). Taxonomy (GTDB): domain Bacteria; phylum Bacteroidota; class Bacteroidia; order NS11-12g; family UBA955; genus VMCP01. The sequence goes on along the minus strand of CAZQFZ010000041.1, from coordinate 1,407 downwards.
GTATGGAATTCCGTATGCTGTTAGTTTAATGCTGTTTTACGCATTTGCATTACAATGTGTTAGTACCATGGCGGTACTCAAGAAAGAAACGCATTCATGGAAATGGCCCATTTTACTTTTTGTGGGATATGGATTCATTGCATACCTCAGCGCATTTATTGCGTACAACCTACTTTCCTGAATCATTTAAAGATTTCAAGCGATTATTTTAAACAAATCGGCTATTTTTTTGTATTTTTGCATGGCGAAGTACATTCATCGGAAAAAGTGAATCACTGCTCTAATTTACAGAACGAATCAACTCGAATATTCGTCAAAATAGGGTCAATACGATTTAAAGACAGATGTTCACTAAACGAAAAATGGATTTGCACACGTTTATTTTTAACAGAACAATTTAATTCATTTTTAACCTAATTTAACTACGATTACCATAGATGAGGCAATTAAAAATTTCAAAACAGTTTACCAATCGCGAAAACAAATCACTAGACAAGTACTTAAATGAAATCTCCAAAGTGCCGATGATTGACGCACAAGAAGAGGTGGAATTAGCAAGAAGAATTCGTGAAGGCGATCAAGCCGCATTGGAAAAACTAGTAAATGCCAACTTACGTTTCGTGGTTTCCGTTTCTAAACAGTACCAAAACCAAGGTTTAACCTTAGGCGATTTGATTAATGAAGGGAATATGGGATTAATCAAAGCTGCAAAGCGTTTTGATGAAACCCGCGGTTTTAAATTCATCTCTTACGCAGTTTGGTGGATTCGTCAGTCCATCCTTCAAGCATTAGCAGATCAAAGCCGTATCGTTCGTCTTCCGTTAAACAAAGTAGGTAGTTTAGGTAGAATCACTCAAGCCGCTGCGCGTCTTGAGCAAGAATTGGAACGCGAACCCACTCCTCAAGAAATTGCAGATTCTCTTGAAATTCCACTCTCAGAAGTTGAAAACGCTTTGCGTTCTTCTGGTAGACACCTTTCAATCGATGCACCATTGGCAGAAGGTGAAGACAATACCCTTTTAGGCGTATTAGATAACAACGACGAACCCAACCCCGATATGCCCTTGTTGAATGAATCTTTGCAAAACGAAATCAATCGTGTAATTTCTACGCTAAGCGACAAAGAGCGCGACGTATTGAAGTATTATTTCGGCTTAGACGGCAACGCTGCACATACTTTAGAAGACATTTCCGACAAAGTGGGGTTGACACGTGAAAGAGTTCGTCAAATCAAAGAAAAAGCTTTAAGAAGACTTAGAAAGTCAAGTAAAAGCAAAATCCTTAAATCCTACTTAGGTTAATCCAATCTAGGCAGTTAAATAATTCACACTTCAATTGGTGTTCACACTTCAATTGGTGTTAAAAAGAAAGAAGCCGTCTCGTTAACTAAACGAGGCGGTTTTTTTT
>CAZQFZ010000040.1:0-20525 GCA_964592635.1 uncultured Rhizobium sp. | reverse complement strand
GTGGGAGTGAATAGCCTGCTGCAAGTCTTCTTTTTCAGTGCTTACGCCTATTTTTATTTGCAAATAGTGGCTCCATTGTTCGGCGTGCAGTCCGTAGAGATGAATATTTCCATGGTTGAAATTGCAAAAACAGTTGGTATTTACTTAGGGATTCCTTTTACTGCAGCTGTTTTGAGTCGGTGGTTAATCATTCGAACTCAGGGGTTGGATTGGCTAAACAGAAATTACATCCCCCGAATATCCCCCATAACGCTCATCGCATTATTGTTTACTATCGTCGTAATGTTCAGTTTGAAAGGGGCTCAAATCATTGAAATTCCAATGGATGTAGTGCGTGTTGCTATTCCACTTGTGGTGTTTTTTATAATCATGTTCTTTTTGATGTTTTTCGTGGGAAGGAAGGTCGGAGCCAGTTACGCTGAAAATGCTGCGGTGTCATTTACAGCAACTGGGAATAATTTTGAGTTAGCCATTGCGGTTTCCATTGGAGTTTTTGGTTTGAACTCGGGACAAGCATTCGCTGGTGTGATAGGTCCCTTAGTTGAGGTTCCTGCATTGATTTTGTTAGTGAGAGCTTCGCAGTGGTTGAAAAAGAAGTATTATTAAGTTTTTTGAAAGGGATTAATGAAATCTTAGAGTTGAATTGAGAAATGTCAAAACGTTTATTTGTGATTAAAGTTTTGATCATCAATTTGTTGTACTGTGTATCATTCGATTTGAGGGTTTGTTTAATCTAAAACGTTGCTTTAATGTTAAATTGAATATGTTAAACGATTGAGTAGTGTAAAACATAAAATAGATGAAAAATATATTGGTATTATGCACCGGCAACAGTTGCCGTAGTCAAATTGCAGATGGTTATTTGAAATTATTCGCTGGAACGAAAGCAAACGTTTATAGTGCGGGAGTGGAAACACACGGTGTAAATCCTAGAGCTATTGCAACGATGTTAGAAGACGGGGTTGATATATCTCAAAACACTTCCAATAATGTGGATGAGTATTTGGATATTGACTTTGACTTTGTGATTACTGTTTGCGATAATGCGAAAGAGAGATGTCCTTATTTCCCAACGAATGCTAAAAAATTCCACCACAATTTTCCGGATCCAGCAAAAGCGGTTGGAACTGAGGAGGAAGTGATTGCAGAATTCCGTCGAGTACGTGAAATGATCAAATCGTATTGTGCGGAGTTCGTGCGGTTGGAGCTTTAGTTGATTAGTTTAGCAAAGATTTCGTTTATTGAAATGTGGTGATTTGATTTGAATTGGGTTGATAATTTTTTAGAGCGTGTGACAGCTTTTGTGTTAAATTAGGTAATTGAGATTTTCAACCATCATCGTTCTCAATTTAATTTTTCAAAGCAAAGCACTTAATATATCAGCGAGAGTAACCTTTTTTAATGATTTATAAACTGTAGAAACTGGAGTGCTGTAACGTATATTTCCCGACAATTCCCAGCGATCATTTGGTTTGACTGTACCCACATCCAAGGTTAAACGATCGTGATTGTTGAATTTGATTTCTAAACCTGTTGAAGGGGTGAATACTTTCCATTTCATCAAGGGGTCTTCTTGGTAGGATATGCTGAAATAAGGGTCCAAACGCCCCTTTTGTACATTTAAAGGGTAAATTTTCATGCCGCCTCCTAAGCCGCCCAAAATGGAACCGTGCACTTCAAGTCCAACATAACCTTTGATCACTGCTTGATATCCCCCACCAATAAATAAGGGGCTGGTTCCAGCGGATATGAATAAATGGTGAATTTTATCGGTGGAATATTTCTTGCGGTATTTTTGCGATGAAATGGTTGTTGAAATAGATTCAATTTGAGACTTTAAAGGAAGTTGTTTCCAAAAGAAAAAAACACAAACGATAATCCAATTTTTTGCCTTGAAATTATTGCATACCATGGGTTAGGAAACTAATGAAGGATATTTGATTCAGTACAAAGAAACACAGAAAAATGTACAATCAAAATTGAATATGAGTTATTCGCTTTTGCCAGCCAATTTCCCTTTGAAGAATAGGTTAATTTCTTGGTTTGAGTTATTTACAGCAACTAGAATGATGTCGTAGATTCCTTGTTTTTTTTCGTTTTTATCGGAACTTAATTCTATGTAATAATTGTGGGCCATATTACCTTTAATTGTTTTTATGTAATATCCCTTTTTGTTTTTTACAATTCGTTCCTTGCTGATACTGGGAACCGTGTCATTTGGATTAACCGCTGGATTGGGGAAAGATGTAAAAATTAAAAACTATCGGAGATTTCAATGGTGCCATTATAGGTTTGTGGACGGCTTCCGAGTTTTAGGTAGCTATGAGTTAATTGATATTTCGTTTGAGCAAATGCGAATTGACTTACAGTTAAAACTAAACAGGTTAAAATAATTTTGGGGTACTTCATGGTTCAAATATAATTTATAGGTCGGAAAAAGGTTTGAATCCCACAATAAGTTTACATCTCCATTGAATTGGAAAAAGCCAATTGTTGTAATAATTACAAATTTTTTTAGGTTGTTTTTGATGTATTTGCGACTTTTAGCACAATCATTCTCAACGAATCGAGCGAACTTTGTACTGCAATTTAAATCATTAAAAAATGCCTACTATTCAACTAACCAACCAAATGTTCATTGATCAAGTTTTTGATTATACATCTGAAAAAGAATGGAAATTCAAAGGAGATAAGCCTGCTATTATTGATTTTTATGCCGATTGGTGTGGTCCTTGCAAAGTAGTTGCTCCAATTCTCGAAGAATTAAGCAATGAATATCCCGATATTGTAATTTACAAAGTGAATACGGAAATAGAACAAGAACTATCGTACGTTTTCCAAATTAGAAGTATTCCGAGTATTTTGTTCATCCCCAAAGATAAACAACCCATGATGCAGGCGGGCGCACTTCCCAAAATGACGTTAAAAGAAATCATTGAGAAGGAACTACTAACAGTTTCTGCCACCACCGACCCGAATGCTTGATAATTCGTTGTTGAGTGGGGTAATCGATATAAACTATTCCAAATCGGTCGTTATATCCTTCGCTCCACTCAAAATTATCGGTTAAACTCCAAACGAAGTATCCATTGATGGGAATGCCTTCGTTTTTCGCTCGCACTAATTGATCTAAATGTGCTTGAAAAAATTCTATTCTTTTGGTATCCATGACCTCACCATCCTTTAGTTGATCTCTATAACAAACACCATTTTCTGATACAACGATATCGGTAAAACCGTAGTTTTTGAAACGCAACAAACAGTCGTACAAACCTTCAGGATATATTTCGCGTTGCATGGAATTCATAGCCACACCGCGTTTGGATGCCGGTATTTCGCGTCCCCTGAAGAATGGAATGAAAACAGATTTACCAACCACAACTCTGAAATAATATTGAACTCCAACAAAGTCGAAGTCGAATTTTAAAAGTTCATTATCACCCGGTTCAAAATAATTTTTTAATCGCTTTAGAACCGGTAAGTCCTTTTCGGGATATCCTAATCCTAGAGAGGGTTCTACAAATAATCGATTTAAAAACGCATCAACTCGCGTAACTGCTCTTGCGTCTTTTGGGCTTGTGCCATGTACCACGGAATAACTGTATGCTATTCCTATCTTTTTCTGGGGACATTTTACTCTTAGTAATCTGCCTGCTTCTGCTATACTTAAACAAACATGATGGACTGTTTTTAAATAGTTAAATGGTGATTTTTTGCCAGGTGCATGATAACCCGATAAATAACCCAATGCCGTGAATGCGGCAGGTTCATTTACGATAAACCAGCGATCAACATAATCTCCAAAATGATCAGCGCAAATTGCTACGAATCTTTTAAAGTAGTTGATGATTTGTCGATTTGCCCAACCGCCCTGTTCTTCGATAATTGCGGGTAAATCCCAATGATAAAGAGTGACCCACGCCTTTAAACCAGCAGAATGAATTTCTTTGAGGAGTTGTAGGTAATATTCAATTCCCAGGGGATTTTCTGTATGCAAATCTTCGGCGATAACTCGGGTCCATGCAATTGAAAATCGAAAATGTGAAAAGCCCAATTCTTTTGTGATTCGAATGTCTTCAGCAAACCGATGATAGAAATCGGCAGCTTGTTCGGCTGAATCTCCATTTTTTATTTTCCCTTTCTGATGACTAAATTCATCCCAAATGGATGGTAGTTTATTGTTAATTTGAGTAGCGCCTTCTACTTGAAATGCTGCATTTGCTACACCCCAAATAAAGTGTTTACCTAATTGTTGGATTCGAAGTTTATCAATTTCTATGTTGAGGTTAGAAAGGAATTGATTCGATGAAAATTTATTGATGGGGAAGTTTCTCCCAGCTTTCGCCGATAATCGATTTCCTAATAAAAGCGAACCGCTATTAACGCTGCTTTTAAAAATGAATTCTTTACGATTCAATTTGTTGGATAATTAGATGAGAACTCGATGAATTTCAAATTAATTAAACACTTCTCAAACACTCCGCTTTCTGAAAAACACTTGTAGGAATAGGAAGGTCCAAATGGTTCCCAGTGGCAGAAGCCACAGTATTACACCTGTGAAATAGGCCCATTGGGGTAATGATTTTAGTTTTTTCTGAAAATTATCCCAACTTTTTTGTGCTTGTTTCATGGTTGCGCTTGCTGTAACAAAAATAATGCCAATAAATTAAGGGTATATTACGTATTTGTCATATTCTGGTATTGAAATTTTTGATTTACGGTTTATTCGAATGACCAATTTTATGCAAAGGCAGTTGTTCATAAGTTCTAATTAGAAAATCATTTTAAATCTTGCAGCAATAATTTTACTATATTGCAGTAATTTATGAAATTGAAAGGGTTAATTAGTTCTGCTCTTTTTCTTCCTGTTAGCTTATATTCACAGACCGAAACAGACGGTTTATTTATGGCAAAGAAGAATTTCTGTGGCGGTCTAGTTACAGGATATTCTCAATGGGATCATTATTGGGAAGGTACTAATTATCGGAACAATCTGAATATTGGTACTGTTAGTTCTAAATCGCTTATGGTTATGGGCAACTATGGAATTAACAGTAAAACCAATGCCATTTTTACGTTGCCATATATACAAAATAAAGCATCGGCAGGTACATTAACAGGCCAACAAGGTGTTCAAGATTTGAACATTTACCTCAAACGTGAATTGGTTGCTAAGAACATATATGGTTGGTTAGCGAGTGCTAATGGTGTTTTGGGTGTAGGATTTCCTGTATCGAATTATGTAGCCGATTACTTACCATTAGCTATAGGTATGAAGTCGCAAACAGCAAGTGCTCGGTTGATGATTGATGTACAAAAGAAGGAATTTTTTGTAACTGCATCCGTATTCGGAATGGCGCGCAGAAATATTGTAATTGATAGAAATGCGTATTACACTACAGAAATGATTTATAGTAATGTGGTGGATATGCCTGGAATGAGTGGTTATAATTTAAGAACGGGATGGAGAAAGGATCCTGATCATTACATGGAAATTGTATTAGACGGCATGAACACTATTGGAGGATTCGATATTCGAAGGAATGATATGCCTTTCCCGAGTAATAATATGGATGCGGTTAGACTGGGATTCAATTTAAAATGGGGAATTCCTAGAGTAAATGGACTGAGTGTAATGGCAATGGCTGGACAAACTTTGGCTGGACGTAATGTAGGTAGGGCTCAAAATGTGGCTACGGGAATTGTTTATCAATTCGTATTAGTTTCCCCAAAAAAAATAAGTAAAAAGAAAACCGAGCTATGAAAAGGGTAGATTTAAAATGGTCGCAAATTTTTGAAATTTTTCTTTTCTTCGGGTTGTTTTGGGTGCAGGGATGTCAGAAAGATGTATTAAATCGGAGTGACGTATTTCCGGTTCTTTCACCAGAAAGAACAGATACCAATGCTGGTTCGTGGTTGCCTATTTTATTGCAAGCACCCAATGAGTTAGCATGCGCGCCTCCAATTTTAACAAGCAGCCCGGATTACAAGTTAGAGTTAATTGAAATCCGCGGTTGGCAGAAGAAATTGACGCAGAACGATAGAGATTTGATTCATTATTGGGGTGCAGGCACGGTTTTGCGTTGGAATGAGATTATGCGTGAATTGGTGGCCAAATACAACTTGCCTCCGTATCAAAATGAAGATGGATCTTACCCAATTCCAAGTCCGACAAACCCATTGGCATATCCTTTTTTCCCATTTGCGAATCCGCCTTATGCCGCGCGTGCTTATGCGTATTTGAGTGCGGCGCAATATGATGCAGCAATTACTGCATATTATTATAAAAGTTATTTTAAACGTCCTCGCCCGTTTCAAGCTGATCCATTAATTGAGCAGCTTGTTCCAGTTGTAAATGATTATTCGTATCCTTCAGAAGAGGCAGTCATCAGTGGAGCATCTGCTTCAATACTAAAATTGATGTTCCCGGGTGAACAATCATACATTGAACAAAAACTACAGGAATGTAAAAATGTACGCATGATGTGTGGGGCAAATACACGAAGTGAGGTTGATGCAGGGGAAGCTTTGGGGGAAGCAGTTGCAAAGAAATTTATTGATAAAGCCCGTAAAGATGGTGCTTCAAAAGCTGTTGGAACTCCTGCAGATTGGCAGGCGTTAGCGGATCGTGCAATTTCGCGAGGCGAAACACCTTGGAAAAGTTTGGAATCACCAGCTAGACCACCCATGTTGCCTATTTTTGGTAAAGTTAAAGGGTTTTTGTTGGATTCATCGGAAGTAGTACAAGGAAGACCAGCCGCACCACCCTCGGTTCATTCCGAAGAATTTAAAAAGGAATTAGATGAAGTATTGTACTATTCTAAAAATGCCACCAGAGAACATTTTCGGATAGTTCATTTTTGGGGAGATGGTGTTGGAACGTATACACCCCCTGGACATTGGAATGCCATTGCTTGTGATGATTTTGTGAATTTGCATTTAAGTGAAGTGAGATGGGCGCGAAATTTAGCTTTATTGAACATGGCTATGTTTGATGCTGCTATCTGTTGTTGGGATGTGAAAATGTTCTATTATACACCCCGCCCGAGTCAAGTTAATCCAAGTATAAAAACGCTTACCGGAGTTCCGAATTTCCCTTCTTTTACTAGTGGTCATAGTACTTTTAGTGGTGCAGCAGCTACTGTTTTGTCGTATTTACATCCCCCGAAACAAAGTGAATATAAATCAATGGCTAACGAAGCTAGTTTGAGTCGTTTATATGGTGCAATCCATTACAGAATGGATATAGAAGTAGGTATGGACATGGGAGTAAACATTGGTCAGAAGGCGGTGAATCGTGGGAAAACTGATGGAGCAGATAAATAGAAATTAGCCAAATTACTTACCTGGTTTAATAACAGAGTGTTCTACAATTAGAGCGCTTACATAAATGGATTTGCCGGCTAGCCAAATTTCACGCTGGTCATTGTTAATGATCCAGCAACTGCTTTGTCATTGAAAAATTGAATATTATCTTTTTCATCCTTTAATGCCAAAGTGTAAATTAATGGTAAATAGTGCTCGGGTGATGGGATTGCCAATTGAAATGGTTTGCCTTGTTTTTGATAGTTTATCAAGGAAGAATGATCATTGTTTACTATGAAATGCTTCATTTTTTCGTTGGTTTCAATAGCCCAATCATATCCGAAAGTTTCGTTTAGTCTACGCCATTCAACCATGCCTAAATTATGAACCATATTCCCACTTCCTACAATGAGAACCCCTTTTTCTCTGAGGGATTTAATTTCTTTTGCTAAATCGTAATGATATTGTGGGCCTTGAAGATAGTCTAAACTCATTTGGATAATTGGGACGTCGGCTTTGGGATATAAATGTTTTATTACACTCCAAGCCCCGTGATCCAATCCCCATTTATCGTCTAATCCTACGGTAGTGCTTGTTATCAACGATTGGGTTTCTTTTGCTAATTCTGGACTTCCAGGCGCAGGATATTGAACGTCAAATAATTCTTTTGGAAATCCCCCAAAATCATGAATGGTTCGAGGTTGATTCATGGCAGTAACGAAAGTGCCTCGTGTTTCCCAATGGGCCGAAATGATGAGTATAGCTGTTGGTCGTTGAATTTCTTTTCCAATGCTCCTAAATCCTTGAACAAACTCATTTTCTTCAATGGCATTCATGGGACTTCCATGTCCCAGAAATAATATGGGCATTTTTGTCGTGTTAGGAAGGTTTTTGCTGAAGGATTTTAATTCATTGAGTTTCATAATTTTTGCGGTTAAAGGTCCAATAGTCAGCAGTGGAACGACTATTTGGAGGAACTTTTTTCGATCCATAATTATATTTGTTTAAACAAATATAAGAAAATAAAAGGATATTCTCTATGGATGGAATTGATAATCCCCAGAAGTATTTACATGATACCCAATATCTTGTTGATTGGAATGAAATAAATCGTACCCTTTTTTTAAGTTATTCCAAAATTGTGTTAACTGAGGAGTTGCGGATTTAATGTATTCATTATGAGTGGAATCGTCCATTTTATAAGGGAAAATATAAACGGGTATTTTGGCTTGACCGTTGTTCTTTGCGTGAACGGCAAGTACATAAATTTCTTTAATTAAATCATCGGTCATAGGTAAACATCCAATGGTTACGCATGATCCGTGAATGAAAATATTTCCCCCGAGAGATTTATAATTACTTTTCAGTTTATCGGCAGCATTGGGGTAATTGATTCCAAGCGATAAGTAATAATTACTTGATGGGTTAAAAACGTTAATATAGTAAAATCCTTCTGGCACTTGACCATCGCCTTCTTTTCGTTTGGGACCTAAGATTCCGGAACGGGCACAAATGGGGAAGGATTTTATGAGAACTAATTTTTTTTGATTTTGGGGACGTCCGTAAACTTCCAATATATCATTGTCTTTATAAGCTACTAATGTAATAGCAAGATCAGATAATTTTAGATTTTTAGACTTTAAGTCTTCCGACAGAGGATGTTCTTTTTCCTTGAAAGCAATTCGCACGCGTTCAAATTCTTTCTGATTGGTTAAAAAAGTAGATTTGTCGGTATTGGTTTTAGGTTCTTTGGAATTTAATAATAAAAAAATGCGTGAATTAGAATTGCTCGATAGAGTAAAAGAAAAACTCCTCCAAATTAGTAACACAAAAGGTATAATTAATATTAACTTTCCGGTTTTCATAGGAGGAGTTTTAATCAAGAATGCATTCGATCAAGTTGTTAAAAGAAACAACATGAATTTTGTTGGATTATTTTAGATCCGGATTTAATTTGTGATAGTTAACGTAGGAAACCATTAGAATTCCCAATACTACAAAAGGGAAGAGTGTTTCACCACTTATGCCATCCACAACACCGTGACTAATAGCCGCGAATAAAAAGTCAAATGCAAATCCAGCATAAGCCCATTCTTTTGCTCTTTTGGGGATTAGAGGAATAACCAATGCCAAAACTCCCAATATTTTAAAAATCACTAATGCATTTCCAAAATACATAGGGTAACCCAAATGTCGAATTCCATCTTTTACCATTTCAGTTTGAGATGTTAAAGCAGGTATTACCCCTTCAAACAGAGCAATTACTGAGGTAGATGACCAATAAAGTACTTTTTCTTTTTTCATAGGTAATTTCAAAAGTACTGATTTTATAGATTATTTCCTTTATCCAATAAGTACTTCGATGTTCAAACTGTCATGGCTATTGATTATTTTCCTCCCTCGGGAAGACCCAAAAGTGGAGTTTTACCATCTGTAATGATCACTTTGGAGTTGCTGCTATTGGATAATGATTTAAAGGCTTCAATTTGATTGTTTTTCAAAATGTCGGGTGTCAAGGATTTTGATAACATTTCATTTCCTTTGGCTCTTGCTTCAGCTTCAATTTTTATAGCATTCGCTTGCCCTTCTGCTTTAATTTTAGCCACTTCTGCGTGTCCTTGAGCTGCAATAATGGCTGATTGTTTATCTCCTTCAGCGGCAATTGCCTTTCTTTCTGCTTCTAATTTTTCTTTTTGTTTGGTGAATTCCATTCTTTGTGCTTCTTGTTCGGCGCGTAGTTTTTCTTCAATAGCTGCGGACAGGCCTGCAGGCAATGAAATGGATTTCAATAGTACATTTTCCACAACGAATCCCTTATCCCCCAAAACAGCCATCATTGTATCTCGTATGTTGCGTTCAATGCGAGCACGCTCACCACTATGCATGTCTTTTGCATAAAATTTTGAAGTTACATCGGCTGCTGCTGAACGGAAAACAGGTAGAATAACTACATCTTCGTAGTTCATTCCGATATTTTTTATCACCTCAGGTCCCCAGTTTTTTTCTATTCTATATAAGATGGAAATTTCAGATTGGATGGTAAGACCTTCTCTGCTGGGTAAAGGCAATTTGACCTCTAAGTTTACTGTTCTGATGGGAAGTAGTAAGATAGTAGAAATAAACGGATTATAAAACTGAATACCTGGATCGTAGGCCTTGTCGTTTAACTTACCTAATTTGCGTTTTACTCCTGTTTCGCCGGGGTGCACAATTGCACACGAGGAGAAAAATACTAAAACAATCAATAATTTGCTAAATAAAACTTTCATAAAATTGTGTTTTTTGTAAAATTATGAGCTGTTCAGAGGACAATAAATCGGAAATCGTTAAAAGGTTATAAGTTTCGGATAGAAACCAGTAGGAATGAAATAACTGACAAATTCATTGCATAAAAATGAAAAGTTATCATGGATAATTTAGTTTTTTCCGAGTGGTTATTATTGCTTTTTCCCTTTTTTAATATCGTAAAAATATCCTATTGTGAGAAAGTCTCTACCGGTTTCATCGTTAATTTTGTAATCAAATTGATGCAAATATCCAATTTGAAGTTGTGCAGATTGATTTAATTTGATGTCTAAGAATAAATGCAATCTGTTTCTCTCGAAGTATGGTTCTCGATTTGTAAAAAATAGTTCATTGCTGATTCCAACCTGAAGTAGGTTGGTTTGTTTTATTTTGGGACCAAAAGCGTGTTTGGCGCTAACACGGTACCTAAAACGATTACGATAACCACTGTTGGTAAATCGAAATTCAGATCTGTAACGCTGTTCAACTTTTAATTGATGGATCTTTTGATATAAAGTTAACTGAGGCCAGATTCGTATTTCATTGTTGTTTCGGGGTTTCACAAAGTCGCCTCCTTCACCATAGGTTTGATAATTTCCTGCTGCTAGTGTGAAATTTGCATCGGTTGTTAGTTGGTGGTTGATTCCACCCTTGATTTCGTGATAGTGGAAGTGATCATAAAATCGTAAGGAACGGATTTGGCCTTCTATAAAAAAACTCCATTTGGGATTGATAGTGTATTTAACATTTAGAATGTTCCAACTTCCCAATTCAAAATTCGATTGCGCAGAAGCGAAATTGTGCAAAACAAACTGAATTATTAAAAGTATAGAATTCTTTAAGAAAGAAGTATTATTGATTAATCTCATCTAGCTGCTCTTGTTGATAAGGATTGCTTGATTTTTCAAGTTTAGGCAACTTCATTATCTCCTTTTTTCGAAGAAATGGCTATGGATTTTTGAAGTATGATGGAGTTAGGAATGGTGATTATGTCGCCCGATTCGCATTTTATATGTACGAAGAAATACGACAAATCTGTAATTTCACCATCAAACGGGTAATCTTTGTCGAGCACCTTTATAGTATCTCCAATTTTCAATGGGTGATTAAAGAACAACAACAAACTAGAAGTGATATTAGACAAAAGCGACCATTGTGCAAAAAAGGCAATTCCAAGTGCTGTTAAAATGGTACCAACATAAACGGCGACTTCGTTTTGTTTGAGTCCCCAAATAGCGGAAAGCACTACAGTGGAACCAATAAAGGTGAATAAATTGATTGCTTTGATGATCATTTTTCGGCGTCCGCGCTCTAAATGTGTCTGCTTAAGTGATTTATTTACAAATGTTTTGGTGATATAATAAGCAAGTATGTAAATAGAAATAACGGCTAATGTTTCAATAATTTGTAATTCCAGATGTTTCATTTTGGAAAGTGTTTATTAAGATAACCCAAATATACATTAGTTTTTTTGAGAAGTGAGTTGTTATATTTGCCAAAAATGGAAGTGGATTATGAATTTCAATTGCCTTTATTGATTGATCCGGATGAACTAAAATGGGTGAAGGATTTAGAGATAATTACGCGAGAGATTCAAAGTTGGATGAATGAGAATAATTCACTTGCCAAGAAGATTTGGACAGATGTTAAATTTGGTAACTTCCATATATCTGACAGAATTTCCCCCAAAAGCCTTGATACAGATTTTCTTGCAGATGGAATTTTGAAAATTATTTCTCAAAAGCGGTTCAACTACCAATCTAAAAATAAGATAAATCAACAATTGCAGTTGGAGAGGGAAAAAATAGTTGGACAAATAATGAAATATGAACCGATTCATTTTGTTCTTTTATACAACGGTGGGTATAGAGCATCAAATAATGGAAAGTTGGATGAATTAATATTTGAACCTGATCAAACGGAACTTATGCTTTTGTTTCAGATTTCATTGCTTCAGGAAAGGATAGTTAAGATTTACCCACCAGGCATAAAATTTGATATTGTGATTAACAATGGGGTTGCTTATTGGGTTAACAATATCAGTTTGGAATCAACGTCGATTTATGCTAACAAACTTCGTAAAATGTTGGAATTACTCGGTGCTAGTTGCAGAATCGAAGTAGTTGTGCAATCTGAGTTAGAGGATTTTCATCCCGAATTTGATTTATCAAAATTGAACGAGCGAGAATTGATTGTTCATGATGAAACTGAATTGAATCGAATTCAAAAAATAGTAGAACGATTTTTGGGAAGAAATTGTACTACACAAGAAGCGATCAATCGCTGGAATATGTATGAATTAGCTGAAACTTATTGGGGAAATACATTAATGCATTTATATCACGACAAGAGTGTGGTTTTCTTTAGGCAAGTGCAACATCTAAATATGTTGTCTTTTAGATCGTTTCCTGGGGGTGCAGCAAGAATTCAAAATGGTACAGTGGGTTTTGTATATGAAAATGCAAAATTAATTGTAAAATTGATTACTACTTCGGTAATGAAAGAGTATGTTGTTATTAACGTCAAATGGTCGAATAATGATTCTTGACCTAAATTGGAGAAAAATAACTTGCTGAAAATGCTATGATCTTTAAAGAAAATCTCAAGTGGTATGAATCCCACTTCCAATCTCCTTCCATTGAGTTATTGAATAGTTCAATTTTTCAAAGTTTACGAGATATTGCCAACCAAAATCCAGAATGTATCGCAATCGTTGAGGATGGGGTTGAATATACCTATTGGGATTTATATCTACGAATTGTACAAATTGCAAGTTTTGTAGAATCAATAACAGATTCGGCTGAAATCAAAATAATCGGAATTCAACAAAGGTTGAGTTTGGATTATGTGGCTAGTTGGTTTGCTATTAATTTAACAGGAAAAATAATATTACTGCTAGAGCCGGATTTGCCTTTAAGTAGAGTGGAGGAATTGTGCAATGTTGCTGGTTGTAGGTGTATTTTATCGGATCAAGTTTCTAAAAAGGGTTTAGAAAGTTTGAGTTTGATTCAAGTGGTAGTCCCTCCAATTCGAACATTAGGTAGTAATAAATCAACGATTTTACATAGGCGGGAATTAGATAATATTCATTCGAATGTTAATGAACTTCATTGGGATTTGGGATCGTTTAAACCGAAAGGCATTGATGAAATAGCCATGGTATTTCCTACATCAGGTTCAACTGGAAATCCCAAATTAATTGCCTATTCTTCAAAAACGATGCAAGTAAAAGTTCAATCTTCTATTGAATTAATGAAAATTTCAAAACAGCAGCGTGTAGTTATTGCTGGTTCTCATGGGAATTATGGATTTATGCATCATGCTTTGGTTTTTCTTTTTAGTGTTGGTACATTAAGTCTGCATCGAATTAAAGAGAACGGACTTTCGTCTTTGATGAATAGTATTACCGTGGATCGTGCTAAGCATGTGCGGTTTACACCATCATTGTTTCGAAAATTTGCAAAATTTCCGAATTCGGCATTAGCATTCAATTTATTGGATGCAATTCGTTTTTCAGGTGAACCTTTACTTAAAAGTGATTTGATTTTGGCAAAATCATTACTTCGGAAAGATTGCCTGATTCAAAATGTGTACGGTAGTACGGAAAGCGCATTGTTTATTTGGAGTGCATACGTAAACGATTTGCATGTGCAACATGCTACAGCCCCAATCGGAAATATCTATCCCAATAATGAGTTCGCAATTTGTTCACAAGACGTTGAGGTGGGGGGAATTGATGCAATTGGTGAGTTAGTTATTAAGTCGAAGTACCATGCACTAGGCGATTACTCAATAAACGGTATCGATTCCAGCCGATTTCTTGCACATGAAGGGTGTTCTGATAAGATGTTATACAGAACCGGCGACATAGTTCAAATACAACCTGGTGGCGAGTTGTTGCATCTAGGTAGGTTAGAGCGAATGGTTAAGGTACGTGGAAATAAAGTTTTTCTTAATGAAGTAGAGAACTATTTGCGTGATATTCCGGGTATTTCTAATTCAGCCGTTATTGATAAATTCGAAGATGGGGCTGTGGTATTGTATGGATTTGTTACGATCAATAATTCATTGCTTCATTCAACATTGATTCGTAGCTTGTTATTGGATAAATTACCTGAATACATGGTTCCCAAAAGAATACAGATATTGCAAGAATTGCCGTTATTGCAAGGTGGGAAAGTGGACTATTTGAGGTTAAATGCGTTGTCTGATGATGTTGTGATTGAGGACAGGTCTTACGGAGAATTGGATAATATAGAACTAGCTCAGTTAGCGAGATTGTGGGATTCTGTATTGTTTATTGGTGCATATAAAAAATCGGGTGATTTTCTGTCTTTGGGCGGTGACTCGTTAAGTTTGATGGTTTTGGCCATGGATATAGAGAGAGTGTTTAACAAAAAATTGCCAATACATGAGTTTCGTCAAAATAGTACATTTAACAGGTTGACAGAATTGTTAGGACAGGGTCAATTTTCTGCCAATTCAATGGAGGTTGAGTTTAATAAGATCAAATTTAAAGAGTTATGGCCAAGTTTAACTGCTTCTAAAGGTGTTGTTTTAATTATGCCAGGTATTGGTGGGTGGGCACCATCGTACCCTTTGATTCAATCAAAGTGGTTTGAAGAGTTTGATATTTGGTGTGCAGATTTCATCATCGGAAATTCCAAGTACACTATGCGTGATAAAGAACGTTGGTGGTTAGCCGCTAAACAAATTGCAGAAGGAATTCGTAAAAATATAATTCCAAAACCAACCGTGTTTTATGGTTATTCTTTTGGTGGTGGACTTGCGTGGATTGTTAGTAGGTTGTTGTCTGGCTCCGATTTTCAACCAAATTACTTGATTCTGGGGGATTCCGCTCCTCTACATCGATTATTTCAATTTCAAAATAAGGAATTTACCGAAATATTAAGTAAAACTGCTGCTAATCCATACGTACCGTGCTTGTTGATTCAGAGAGCTTCGATACCAGGGTCCATTATTCGTCGCAGCTCTGAATTGTGGCAACCAATTGATAATGTAGTTGCAAAAATTTACATGCCTACAATAGATCATAATGAAATGTCTAGATGGGACATGCTTGTCGTTGTTGCAGATGCAGTCAAGAAATTTCTACAAGATGAATTCAATGAATCTGAGAATTTTCAATTTTATTTTCCAGAATTGCCTGGTGTCCGAATCTACAGGGCTTTGGCGGAAGATGATCGTACTCAAATTAACAGTATCATTAATCATCCAGAAAGAATTGCACTTAGTAAGTTAATATCTATAATTCTTATCTTTTTTTCCAAAAATGATCGGGATTCCGCCACAAAATTATTGGGATATGCGGTAAGAAAATGGCCAAATCGAAGAATACTACAGTATTTAAAACAAAGGGAACTGCGCAATTTGCAAAATTTATGTATTCAAGATTTCCCTAATTATTTACCGTATCTACTAAAAACAGCGGAATTGGCTTTGGGTAATGGCAACCCGATAATTCGCTCCAAAAAGTTTACGGTGTTTCGAAGATTGCTTCTTTATTGGGATGTGGTTTATGTAGTTATTATTACTTGGGTGTGGACTATTCGGTTAAAGTTTTTTAGAAATAACTTGGAAATATAATTTACAAAATTTCCTCACTACAGTTGGTTCTAAGTTAAACTAGAGTACTTTTGACATATGTTTAATTCGTTATAATCTAATCGAAATTTGAGTTTTTTACATTTGTATTATGATACGACGCGGAGATATCAATGATGTTGAGTTACTTGAGTCTATCGGACGAAAAACATTTGATGACACATTTGGTGGTACTTGCACCAAAGAAGACATGAAAGGTGTTCTGGATCGATATTTTAATCGGGAGCAATGTGAAGCTGAACTTACAGATCCCGAGGATTATTTCTTCTTTCTGGAGGATGAAGGTGTAGTTAAAGGGTATATGAGAATTAATAGTAAGCACCCGTGTCCATTAGATTCATTATCTGATTACAAAACGGTGGAGCTGGTTCGATTTTATTTTTTAAAGGAGTTTCATGGGAAGGGGGATGCGGATCGTTTGATGAATTATGCATTAGATTTCGCCAGAATTCGAGGATTTGAACGCATGTATTTATCGGTTTGGGAATATAATTTTAGGGCTCGAGGATTTTATGAAAAACACGGATTTGTGAATTCTGGAATTGAAAATGATTTTCCGTTAG
This sequence comes from uncultured Rhizobium sp., assembly GCA_964592635.1. Lineage (GTDB taxonomy): Bacteria > Bacteroidota > Bacteroidia > NS11-12g > UBA955 > VMCP01. The sequence continues at coordinate 3,747 of CAZQFZ010000040.1, read as the reverse complement.
GTTCTACCCCTCAAACTGATTTATGGTTTGTGAAGGAATTGTAAGGGAACTGGTTTTGTGAATAATGCATTGTAATGTCATTTAATTTTAGTTAGTATTTGATATCCGTATAGATTATTTATTATTGTTCATTATCAGTTATTTATAAACTTAATTCATGGCAAAACGAATAGTAGGTGTTTTATCTTTTTTATTGATTTTTAATCAAGCTGTTTTTGCCCAAAATTTCCTTTCCAAAGAACCGTTTCAAGATCATTTTTTCATTGAAAACAAAGGTCAATTCAAAGAATTTAATTCAAAAAAAGTGCTATTTGAATTGGTAGATAAGTCCGACAAGATTTATATACTTGAAGATGGGTTTTTATGGGTGAAAAGTAAACGAGTTGAAGTTAATGACTCTTCCCAAATCAAAATTTCCTACATTCAAAATCAATTTATCGGATGTAACAGTCAAGCCAAGATTTTAAAATCGGGAAGAACACCACATTATTTTACATACGGAAATTCTGCCTCGAAATCTTTTGGTTTCGAAAAAGTAGTTTTAGAAAACTTCTATCCCAATATTGATTTAGTTTATACGTTGGGAAAGCCGGGTGAAGGTATCAAGTATACTTTTCAAAGTCGTTCAGGTGGAAATCCTCAAAAAATTCGATTTAAATACACATCTCCACACGAAATTAATTATTCTATTGCCGAAACATCGGTTGAAATATCTAACACGGATTTTTCCTTGAGAGAATCTGGTTTGAACGTTTTAAATAATGGCCGATCTGTAGCAGCAAATTGCCAATTACTCAACGGAACCTTGGGATTTAATATACCCGGCTTTAAAATGGGGATGGAAATCGTAATTGATCCTTGGGTGAAATCGTTCAATAATTTGAATCGCACATCCAACCTTTATTCTGGAAGTTTGGGTGAGAACATTGGATTCGATGTGGATTTTGATTCGAAAGGAAATGTTTATGTTTTCGGGGGATGTCCTTTAGGTGGAAATCAATCTAAATTGGCTAAATACGACCCATCGGGTAACTTGAAGTGGGTTTTTCAGGGAGTAGCATTCATTCCGGTTCACATGATTATGTGGTATTCAACGGCTGGATTTGAATTCATGGGTAGTTTTATCGTAGATAGAACCAATGATAAATTGTACTTGAGTGACGCTTGGGGTTTGCCCAAAATTGGGAATTTAATTATTCGATTGGATTCCAATGGTTATTCCGATAGTTTTTTGATCCATCATCCAGGTTTAACCACCGCCAATAAATTTGTGTTCCGTTGTGATCCTCATAGGGTAGTAGCTTTTGGAGGATTTAATCATTCAAATAGGTGGTCGAATCTTTTTGAAATATTGGATACCAATATCTACAAACCGAAGGCTTTTATCCCCAAAAGGAAAAACGGACAATATGATTTAATCATGGATGCAACCACCGATGATTCTAATAATGTTTACGTTTTAATCAAAGGATTTTCTCCTCCCTATTCGGTGTATAACAATTCGAATAATGTCGATGTACTTGCCAAACTTACCGATTCCTTAAATTCAACGGTTTGGTACGATACGCTCAGTACCAAGCTGGATCAGTATTGCATTAAACCTTATGTTCCTACGACAACCCTAAATAAAATTTCTATAGGTAATTCAACCAATAGCATCGTTGCTACGAAAAACTACATCTATTATTACGATGGAAAGTTTATTGCTGCTTACAATAAAAACAACGGAAGTTTACAGAAATTAGATAGTTTAACCGGAGAAAAGCAATCGTTTCAACAGGGGATTGTAGCTGATAATTGTGGAAATGTAATCGTAGGAGCGGATTCCGGCCGTCTTAAAATATTCAAGTTTGATGGGAGTTCTTTTAATTGGGTGAAGAATGTAGTCGTTTTTCCGAATTCACCACGATGTGTATTGGATTTAGTATACGATAAGGAACGAAACTTATTGGTTTTTTCGGGAGATAGTATGGTTGGAACGGTGATTAATCCGGTGGATTGCGAATCCAGTAAAACCACAGAATTTTACGTTTATCCCCAAAAAAGATGCAGCAATTTTGCATACGCTCAAGTCAAGTATCCGGATACGACAAAATCGTATACTTTCACTTGGTTCGACAGTACCACAAACAAAGTAGTGAGGAAAATTTCTAAGTTCAAGCAATATCGAGATACCTTTTATAGCAGAAATCCAGAGCATAATTATCTAGTTTCCATTAAACAAGAAGACGGTTGTTATTCCCTGGTTTCTAATTTCTGGTTGAGTGCTATACCTAAATATGATACTTCTATTAAAGTGACCCGCTGCAAAGGAGATGGTTTTTTTCACAGAGGGAAGCGATTTGACCAGGACACGCAATTTGTTGATACCTTCATTACTTATTTCGGATGTGATTCATTTGTTCGATATACATTGATTTTTAACCCTCATTCTTCTACCGTTCAAAGTAAAACAATTTGCAGAGGCGATACTATTTGGGTAGGTCAGTCGAATTATACCAAGTCGGGTAATTATCGTGATACGTTATTGAATTATTCGGGATGTGATTCTGTAATTCAAACCGAACTGAAAGTGCTATTTGATTCCGTTGTGCAATACAAACGCGTTTGTGACGGTGGAGGGTTTGCTATTGGCAAGAAAATATATAATAAAACGGGCGTCTACCTCGATACTTTTTTGAATTATTGGGGATGTGATTCTGTAGTTACCACGCACTTGATTGTGAGCCGAGATACGACCATTGAATTTTCAATTCAAATTTGTCGTGGAGACTCTGCAAAGATTGGTAATACCTATTATTCAAAAGCAGGTAGATATATTGACTCCTTTTTACGAAACACGGGGTGTGATTCAGTTATAGTAACCGATTTAGTGGTATATAACGACACTTTAATTAGGAATAAATTGGCCATCTGCCAGGGCGATACGGTGAAGGTAGCTGGGAATATTTATACCAAATCGGATGTGTACTACGATACGTTGACTAGGTATACTGGGTGTGATTCAGTTATTATTACTGAATTGCAAGTGTTATCGACCCACAGTTCTGTAAATAAAATTCTATTGTGCTCTAAAGATAGTGTTGAAATTGATGGGCAGTATTATTCCAGCAGTGGTGAATTTAAAAAAGTTTACAAGAATTCCCTTGGTTGCGATTCAACTGTAACCTACATCATCAATAAACGGAATTTACTGGCGGATTTTGAAATAGATTCCTTGCAAAATCCAGCCTTTCAATTTAGGAATTTGTCATCTGAAAATGTTAAGTATTATTGGGATTTCGGTGATTTTTCGGTGGATTCTGTAAATCGAAATACATCGCATCGATATAACAATGATCAATCGTATTCGGTTAATGTGTGTTTGACCATTGTAGATAGTTTTGGGTGCTCGGATACCATTTGTAAACGGGTAAATATTTCCAAACTGCTTTATTATTTGTTCAATACCTTTACTCCGGGCAATGATGGAAAGAATGATGTTTTCCGAATTAGGTATCAAGGTGGAACGTTCAATTATAATTTGATGATTTATAATCGCTGGGGTGCAATGGTATATGAAACTATTAACGCCAATGTCTCTGACGAAAGTAAGTTTTGGAATGGAAAGGTAATGAATTCAGAAATCGAATGTCCTTCGGGAAGTTACTTTGTATTTTATCAGCTGTATTTAGACGGTCCCCAAAATCCCCCGAAAGAAATTCACGGGGTAATTACGTTGATTCGCTGATGGAGTTGTGGGGATTT
>CAZQFZ010000039.1:0-20665 GCA_964592635.1 uncultured Rhizobium sp. | reverse complement strand
TTTGCTTTATTTTCTAAAATGTACACTTTTTAATTAAGTCGGTAAAAATATTCCTATTCTACCGATGAATCTCAATTACTCTACCGTTACACTCTTAGCCAAATTACGAGGTTGATCCACATTACATCCACGCATTACGGCAATATGGTAACTCAATAATTGAAGCGGGATGGTGTTCACCAACGGACTCAACGCTTCAATGGTTTCAGGGACTTCAATAACGTGATCTACCACCTTATCCAACTCGCGATTGCCCTCTGTTACCACAGCGATTACACGACCTTTTCTCGCTTTCACCTCTTGAATGTTACTTACCACCTTCTCGTAGTGCTCGCTGTTTGTAGCAATAACAACAACGGGCATTTCCTCGTCGATCAAGGCAATCGGACCGTGTTTCATTTCGGCTGCTGGATATCCTTCAGCATGAATGTAACTGATTTCCTTCAATTTCAGTGCTCCTTCTAACGCAACTGGGAAGTTGTAACCACGTCCCAAATACAAGAAATTACGTACATCCTTATACTTTTCAGCCAATTTTACGATTTGATCGTTCAATTCCAATGCTTTTTCAATCTTAGAAGGAATGTTTTCCAATTCGCTCATTACTTCCGAAATAGCTTTTACCGACATGGTTTTGCGAATTTTTGCCATTCCCAATGCCAACAAAGCCAATACCGTAACTTGAGCCGTAAATGCCTTGGTGCTCGCCACACCGATTTCAGGACCAGCATGGGTGTAAGCGCCCGCATCACTCATACGAGGAATGCTGCTTCCTACTACATTACACACACCGAAAACACTAGCGCTCTTGCGCTTAGCTAAATCCATTGCAGCCAACGTATCTGCGGTTTCTCCACTTTGAGATATAGCAACCACTAAATCGTCGGAAAACAATACTGGGTTTCTGTAACGAAACTCAGAAGCATATTCAACCTCTACAGGCAAGCGAGCAAAATCCTCAAACAAGTATTCTGCAACCAAACCTGCATGCCAACTGGTTCCACATCCGATTAAAATCAAACGCTTAATTTCAGCTAATTTCTCTTTATGCTCCGACAAGCTACGCATGTGAAACTCGCCATTTGTAGCGTCAAATCGTCCACGGAAACTGTCAAAAATAGAACGAGGCTGTTCGTAGATTTCCTTCAACATAAAATGAGGATACCCACCTTTTTCCAATTGCTCTAAATTCAATTCTAACTCTTGTATGTACGGTACTTGAACCACATTTTCAATGTTTTTTACAATCATTTCCTGGTTCTCAACAATGGCTATTTCATTGTCTTTCATGTAAATAACCTTGTTTGTATATTCTACAATAGGTGTTGCATCGGAAGCAAAGAAATACTCTCCACGCTCTTTACCAATTCCAACAACCAACGGACTACCTTTACGAGCTGCAATCAAATGCTCAGGATGATTCTTGCTTAAGATCACGATAGCATAGGCACCAACCACTTGTTTTAACGAAGCGCGTACAGCATCTGCTAAAGATAAATTCGCGTTTTGCATCACATCTTCAATCAGGTGAACCAAAACTTCGGTATCCGTATCAGAATGAAACACATGGCCGCGTTGAATCATACCCTCTTTCAAGGTGGCGTAATTCTCGATGATACCATTGTGTATGATGGCCAAATCACCGCTATCCGAAAAATGAGGGTGTGAATTGCGATCATTGGGTTCGCCATGGGTTGCCCAACGCGTATGACCCATTCCTATTGAACCAGAAATGTCTTTTCCGTTTGCCTCACTTTCTAAGGCAGCCACCTTTCCTTGCTTTTTATACACGCGCATCGTGTCGTTCAATAATGCAACACCTGCACTATCATAACCACGATATTCCAAACGTTTAAGCCCTTTTATAATAATAGGATAGGCTTCTTTTTTACCTATGTAAGCAACAATTCCACACATGATTGATTTTGATTTTTAATTTATACTAAATGAAAACAAAGTTATTGATTAAATTCTCTAAGATATTGAAGTTGATTTAAACTTAATGTTATGATATTCCAAATGCAGCTTTAACCTCATTTACCGCATTCAATTCTTCCCATGGGAATAATTTTACAACAACAGATTTTTCGCTTTTCTTCCCTTTATTGAAGACTTTTGTTACCGTTTCACAGGTTCTTCCCATGTGACCATATGCCGCAGTTTCCAAATAAATAGGACTTCTTAAATTGAAACGTTGTTCAATGAAATACGGACGAAGATCAAATTCAGGCATATTCAAAATGCGATCTGCAATCTCACCATCCGTCATTTGAACTTTTGCAGTACCATACGTATCGATAAATAATCCTACCGGACGAGCAACACCAATGGCATATGAAACCTGCACCAAAGCACGTTCGCACAATCCAGCCGCTACCATATTCTTGGCAATATGACGAGTAGCATAAGCCGCACTGCGATCCACTTTTGAAGGATCTTTTCCAGAAAATGCGCCTCCACCATGTGCCCCACGTCCACCATAAGTATCAACAATAATTTTACGACCGGTTAGGCCGGTATCTCCATGCGGACCACCAATTACGAATTTACCGGTTGGATTAATATGGTATTTAATTTCCGTGTTAAACAATCCTCTTAAACTCTCATCAACTCGAGAAATAACACGTGGCATCAGCAAATTCTTTAAATCCGACTCAATCTTCGCCAACATAGCATCGTCGGCCTTCTTTTGGGCTTCGGGGGATGAGTTTTCTGGTTGAATGAAATCATCGTGCTGCGTAGAAACCACAATGGTGTCGATTCGTAATGCCTTATGATCATCCGAATACTCCAATGTTACTTGGCTCTTTGCATCAGGACGTAAATACGGAATATCAGTTCCCTCTCTACGCATAGCCGCCAATTCCTGCAAAATCAAATGAGATAGCATCAACGGTAAGGGCATGTAACTTTCCGTTTCGTTGGTTGCATAACCGAACATCATTCCTTGGTCGCCTGCGCCCTGCTCTTCAGGATTTTTGCGCTCCACACCTTGATTGATATCCGCACTTTGTTCGTGAATAGCCGATAAAATACCACAGCTATTCGCATCAAACATGTATTCACTTTTGGTGTAACCAATCTTCGCAATTACCTCGCGGGCAATAGTTTGAACATCCAAATACGCTTCTGATTTTACTTCACCCGCTAACACCACTTGCCCTGTAGTTACCAGAGTTTCACACGCCACCTTACTGTTAGGATCGTACGCCAAAAAATGGTCAATTAGTGCATCGGATATTTGATCCGCTACCTTGTCAGGATGTCCCTCAGAAACACTTTCAGATGTAAAGAAATATGCCATTGCTTTTAATTAAATTGTATTGATTGAAAATAATTTTCAAATATACAGCAGTTTGCAGGATTTTTTTTCAATTCAATTGCCTTTTCATAAAATCAGCATTTTAAACGAGCAATTTGAACTTTGTGTATCTTTGTGGTTATGTTCGATAGCCTTCAAAGTAGATTAGAAAAAGCATTTAAATCCCTCAAGGGCCAAAATAAAATTACCGATATCAATGTTGCTGATACCGTTAAAGAAATTAGAAGAGCCCTAATTGCTGCCGACGTAAACTTCAAAGTTGCAAAACAATTTACCGACGACGTACTTGAAAAAGCCAAAGGGGCCAATGTCATAACCTCCGTTTCTCCCGGCCAAATGTTAACCAAAATTGTCAACGATGAATTGGTTCAACTATTGGGTGGACAAACCTCTGAACTTCAAATTAAAGGCTCACCTGCCATCATCTTGATTGCCGGTTTACAAGGTTCTGGTAAAACTACCTTCACCGGTAAATTATCACGCTACTTAAAATCTCAAGGTAAAAACCCGATGGTGGTTGCTGGCGACGTTTACCGTCCTGCTGCTCGCGAACAACTCCGTGTTTTAGCAGAGCAAACTCAAGTAGGTTACTACACTGAAAACGAAAATAATGACCCTGTTAAAATTGCGGAAAATGCCATAAAACACGCTAAAGTGCACAATTTTAACGTCGTAATTGTAGATACCGCAGGCCGTATTGCCATCGACGAACTGATGATGAAGGAAATTGCCGCACTTAAAAAAGCGCTGAATCCCGTTGAAACTCTGTTTGTAGTAGATTCGATGACCGGTCAAGACGCTGTAAATACAGCCAAAGCGTTTAACGATGTGCTGGATTTTACAGGGGTAGTTTTAACGAAATTGGACGGTGATACCCGAGGTGGAGCCGCACTATCAATAAAATCCATCGTCAATAAACCCATAAAATTTGCTTCCAATGGCGAAAAAATGGACGCACTCGATGTGTTCCATCCCGATCGTATGGCAGGTCGTATTTTGGGTATGGGGGACGTTGTTTCGCTGGTTGAACGCGCACAGTCCGCTATCGACGAAGAAGAAGCACAAAAATTGGCAAAGAAAATTGCCAAAAATAAATTCGACTTTGAAGACTTCCTTTCCCAACTTCAACAAATTAAGAAAATGGGTAACATGAAAGATTTGTTGGGAATGTTACCTGGCGTTGGAAGCAAAATTAAAGATTTAGATATCGACGATAATGCCTTCAAAGGAATTGAAGCTTTGATTCAAGCCATGACACCTGAAGAACGCACCAAACCTGAAATCCTGAATAATAGCCGTAAACAACGCATTGTTCGCGGTTCAGGTAGAAGCATTCAAGAATTGAATAAATTACTTACACAGTTCAATCAGATGCGTCAAATGATGAAAATGATGAACAACAACAAAGGTCGTTTTCCTGGAATGATGCGCTAGTTTTCTATCAAGATCCCTCATGAAAAACAAATTAGCCGATATCCGAAAAGTGTATATGAAAGGCAGTATCAACCTTGCTGAATTGCCTGAAAATCCTTTTGAAGAATTTAAGAAATGGATGGAACAAGCCATTGAAGCGCAAGCAGAAGAACCCACGGCTTTTGTGCTTTCTACATTAGGAGAAGATCAATTTCCCTCCTCCAGAGTGGTACTTTTGAAAGAATTTAGTGAACAAGGATTTGTGTTTTTTACCAATTACCACAGTCGAAAAGGACGCGAATTAACGCGGCATCCCAAGGTGAGTATGAATTTCTTTTGGACAGAATTGGAACGTCAAGTTCGAGTTATGGGTGTGGCAGAACGCATATCCCCAAAAGAAAGTGATACCTATTTTTACTCCCGTCCCATTGAATCTCAAGCAGGAGCCGTTGTTAGTGCCCAAAGCCAAACCATTGATCCAGATTTAAATCTTGCGGAGGAAGTTCAAAAATTACTCGAATCAGGAAATAAAATTTTACGTCCTGAACATTGGGGCGGAATCCGAATTATTCCACATTACATTGAATTTTGGCAAGGTCGGCCTTCACGGATTCACGACCGCGCTGTATATGAAAAAACGGAGCAAGGTTGGGCAAAACGCCGCCTGGCTCCGTAATTATATTTTGTTTTTTATACAGGGATAATTCCAACCTCCAGGGTTATTTCTTAACACAATCAGTAAGATTGAACCTCCCAGTTCCTTTATTCAATTATTCCGCAGCTGGATCTCTAAAGCTATCCATCAAATCTGTAGAAATACCGGTGTAGCTGAATCCTCCATCGTGGAACAAATTCTGCATGGTCACCATACGGGTGTAATCAGAAAACAAAGAAACGCAATATTCTGCACACGATTCAGCAGAAGCATTTCCCAATGGACTCATTTTATCTGCATAGTTGTAGAAAGCATCAAATCCACCCACTCCGCTGCCTGCAGTAGTTTTAGTTGGACTCTGTGAAATGGTATTTACGCGTACTTTCTTATTCTTACCAAAATGATAACCAAAGCTACGAGCAAAGCTTTCCAACAATGACTTTGCATCGGCCATTTCCCCGTAATCCGGGAACGTTCTTTGAGCGGCAATGTATGTTAATCCCACAATACTACCCCACTCTTTCATGGCATCTTTCTTCCACAATGTTTGCATCAAACGATGAAACGACATAGCGGAAATGTCCATAGTTTGGTGCATGTATTCGTAGTTTGCTTCGGGATAAGGAATCTTTTTACGCACATTCAAACTCATTCCTACACTGTGCAAAACGAAGTCTATTTGACCGTTAAAATGAGAAGTTGCACCGTCAACCAAGGCTTCCAAATCTTCCATTTTGGTAACATCCGCGTAAATCAATGGTGCATTTAATTTCTTTGCTAACTCATCGGTTTGACCAACACGAGCTGCTACTGGCGCGTTAGTTAGTATAAATTCTGCACCCTCAGCATGACAAAGTTCAGCGACTTTCCAAGCGATAGACGCTTCATTTAATGCACCGAAAATGATGCCTTTTTTTCCTTTTAAAATTTGACTATGACTCATGAATTTTAATCATTTGTGTCAGCAAAATTAACTATTTAAACACGTGTACGGTAAAATAAAATGTAAAAAATTGGATTTTTACAACATTCTAATTAATTTACAACTTCAAATTGCACAGTTTTAACTCAAATAATATAAATCACATAGAAAAAATCTACAATACTTGTAGTTGAATTCAATTAATAAACCATTTTAATAATACCATATGAAAAAAAGAATACTAACACTTTGGGTTCTGGGACTGATGCTCAATGCTGGATTTTCCCAATTGATTCAAGCACCAGGAGTCATTACCGGAAAAATCAAAATGAACAAAGTAAGCACAACGGCTGCCAATCGTTCTGCTACTAACCCAACACAATGCGGATCCGACACCAGTCTGTTTCCCAATATTTCTTCTACAGGATATGGATCCCTTCTTATTGGGAATGGTCAATTCTTTGGGCAATTCTATGCTGCCCCTCAAGATATTACCGTTTCAGGATTTCGATTTTATTCTTATTTACCTTACGATACCATTTTCAAACGTAAAAAAGTAACGGTAGCTTGTAAGCTATATGAAGCAGGTGGAGATTCCCTTCCAACAGGTTCTGCATTAGCCGTGGGTTACACAACTATCGATACGGTTGTTGGAGCTTTAACGTTAGCGCGTCTGACTCGAAATGTAGCGTTCAGCAAACCTGTTACCGTATCTAAAAATTACATTCTGGTGGTTGAATACGATAGCTCCACAACCCGACCCGCTATTGTTACCAACTCCTGGACCAATGGAGATGGCGAAGGAAGAAACTTATCCTGTGCATCTATTTCAGGAAAATGGTACCGAGGTTTAGCTTTGAATGTAAATGGAGTGCGCTTTGATTGTCATGCGCAATTCTATCCCTTCGTTTCTTATAAATACGGTACAGATTTCACCATCAACAAAGATTGCTACACCACTCTCGACACCATCCGTTTCAATAACACTTTCAGAAATAACGTGGGTGGATCTGTGTTTTACAACCAATACATGTACTACGAATATGCTGGATTCCATGAATACTGCCACAATTGGTCATTCGATAACGGCAGCTCCCTGGTTTACAGCTCAGTTGATGGTAAATTCCGCCCAAAAACGAGAAAAAATTTCACTGTTGAATTAGAATCCATGATTGTTACCTACACTGCTAGCTCAAATTGCTACGATACTACACGCAAAACCGTTTACTTTAAACCATCCACACCTACTTTAAACAGTACAGTAAATGGTTGCATTGGGGATAGTTTACAAATCAAAGTTTCTCCCGTAACAGATGTCACCGTCACTTGGTCACCTGCCGGTATTGGAAAACCTGCATTCCATACGGGTAATCTTTACACAATTAAAAATGTGCAAAAACCAGATACAATGATATTAAAAGCCAATAATGGCGGTTGTATTTCCGGTAACCTAACCGTAATCACCACAGCCAATAAATATCCCACTTTTCTAAATACAAAAAACGACTCACTTTGTTCAGGTGCTAGCGCCAACCTAACTGCTTCTACCGATAACGGTTCCATAATTTGGTACACTGCATCCACCGGAGGAAATAAGGTTTATACAGGCAATACTTATATCACCTCCGTTTTAAATAGCGATACTACACTTTACGCTGAAGCCAACAACAACGGCTGTGTATTCAAAGGCGGTAGAGCCCAAGTAAAAGCTTTGGTTGGCAACGATTATGCGCCAAGTAAACCTACTGGATTCAGTGATACCTCTCTTTGTTTAACCGGTTCCTCTACCAGTATTAACTTAAGCGCAACGCCTTCGGCCAATGCTTCATTAAGATGGTTTGACGTTTCTACCGGGGGATCTCCATTAAATACGGGCAATACATACACCTACCAAATTACCTCACGCGGCACCAAAACTCTGTATATCGAATCTTGGAATGGAATCTGTGGTAGCGGCCGTTTCCCTATTAATATCAATGCCAATCAATTCCCTCCCACTTTTGCTAAAGTAGGTGATGAAATATGCCTGAACGACTCCGCAGATATTGCTGCTTCTACTCAATGGGGTAATGTAAATTGGTTTGCAAGCAAATCCGATACTAAACCTTTCGCCATATCTAAATTTGTTCGAATGGGAGGTTTTACCAATAAAAATAGCTACGCTTACTTCAAAACTTCAGAAGGAGATTGCTTTAATAATAAGTGGGATAGCGTTTCTATTACAGTTAACATTCCTCCAACTGCTACTTCCGTATCAGCTCCCAGTGTTTGTTTCAAAAGCATCGGTGAAATTACCGTGACTATTCCTTACGGATCCGTAAATTGGTTTGTTGACGAAAATGCAACATCCCCCATCAAAACAGGCAATAAATATAACCTAGGTATCATGTTCTCCGATGCAACTGTGTACTACTCCACAGAAGAAAAAGGTTGTGCCTCGGATAAACAAAAAGTAACCGTTAAAACTCTAGTTCGTCCAACTGCTGGATTCCAATGGACGTTAGACTACCCCAGAAAAGTAACCTGCACGCCCATCAATACCACTGATATGACCATTGAGTGGGTTTGGGGGGACGGAAATACATCTACAGGCAACACTGGCACTCACCAATATGCGAGTGAAGGAACCTACAACGTTTTGATGATCGCTACAAGTAAAACTTCTGGCTGCAAAGACACTGCAGATATTCAAGTAATAGTAGATCACTTGAGCGTTAACAAAACCAACAAACGCATGATTAATGTTTTCCCGAATCCGGTTAACCAAAATGCTCATCTGCAAATTCAAGGTTTCCAAAGTGCTACCATTCAGTGGTTTGATTTAAGCGGTAGAATGATTCATCAATCTACCTTGGAAAGCGGAATTACTTCCGTTCCTGCTGGAATCACACCTGGAATTTATACATTGAAGGGACGTTCTGGTCAGCAAGAATTCCATTCAAAAGTTCAAATTATCGACTAAATATACGGAGCTGTCAGACTATCTAAAACTAGCCAATATAAATCGAAAAAGTCAGGTTAATTTTAACAAGTCATACTAGTTCGAAACTACCAGGCCTGTATTGATTCAAAAAATCAATAGCCGATAAAAGCACAAAAGGCGGTTCTTTAAAGAGCCGCCTTTTTTGTATCAAAATGCTAGCGCAAGTCGTTGATCCATTTCAAACCAACATGCACTGCAAACCTTCTTTATTCTTCGTTGAACAAAGCACTATATCGTTGATCTGTTTCAATTCTACATCCGTAGAGAACCCTACTTTATTCTTCGTTGCGCAATCCCATTGCCAATAAATTGAACGCCATTACCAAAATCATAATGGCTAAACCGGGTAAAATGGCCAAATACGCTTGATCCAATACCAAATAACCGATGTTCTCTTTCACCATCATTCCCCAACTCGCGGTTGGCGGAGCCACACCCAATCCCAAAAATCCCAAACCCGCTTCCAACAAGATAGCAGCCGCAAAATTCGTGGTGGCTAAAACGGTTAATGAACCCGATAAATTAGGTAAGATATGCCTAAACATGATGTGATTACTACTGAATCCCGTGATTCGAGCAGATAAAATAAACTCTTTATTCTTGTATTGCATAGTTTGGCCACGCACCACCCTCGCCACTTCAACCCAAGTACTCAATCCCGTAGCAATCAAAACCTGATAAAATCCCTTGCCCATGAAAGCACTTAAACCCAATGCAATTAGTAGTGTGGGAACAGACCAAAAGACGGTAATTATCCAAGTTAAAACTCCGTCAACCCATCCCCCAAAATAACCCGAAATCAATCCAATCACCACTCCAATCAACAGAGATAAAGCCATTGCCAAAAAACCAATACTTAATGAAACTCGGCTACCAACAATTAACCGACTCAACATATCCCGGCCAAACGGATCACTTCCCAACCAAAACGTACGTTCATACACTTGAGCATTCCCTTCATACAGGTTTCGGGGGATGGCCATTCTCTCGCCATTCTTTTGAGAAATAAAATACGCGGTGTCCTTCTGAGCACCGGCATCTAGTTTACTTGAAGCTGAACTAGTGGATTGGCCATCAGAACCAGTGGATTGACCATCCAATTTCTGAACCGAAAGAATTTCTCCCTGATGCTCATCTCCAACAAGCCAAAAATTCCAGGATCGCGATTCTGTGCGCTTCTTTTGAATATAGTACACTTTAGAACCCGGTGAGAGTCCCGCCCATTCTGGCATGATCTGATTGCTATTGGGTGTTTTGTCCTCGGTGATAGCATACCCCAAAAAACCCGTCAACGCGAATAAAAAAATCATCCCAAAACCAATAAAAAAAAAGGGATTTTTTAAACGTGGGGAGATCATCATGATTGCTTTTTGGATTTCAAATCTAAGGCCACAATTACCGCAGTAAATGCCCAGAATGGAACCGCTAATTTATCGTATTGCGTATAATTATTCAATACGGCATGGGCATAATAAGCCACTAATCCTGTTAAAGCAATATAGGTTGTAAGCAAATATTTGAAATTTTTCGATGTATATATCAAACGAAACGATATCCAAACGGTTGAAAATACAATTCCCAACCAAAAAAACATACCCGGAAAACCCGTTTCACTCATGGATGAAAAGTACTCACTGTGGGCATCGCCCAAATCACCAGCATGGGTACTTATCAATGTTAATTCACTGCTTTTTTGAAACGGTGCGTATTGAAACACATAGGTTCCGGGTCCGAATCCAAATACGGGACGTTGGGCTACCATGCGTCCTGCACATTTCCAACGATTGATCCGTTCCAAATTACTGGGGTCGGTGGTGATATTACTTACCGATTTAACGTGTCCTTCCAACTCATCGCTACTTCCTTGTTTGTTGGCTTCTAAGGAATACATAATTTCATCTTGTTTAATTATTCCCACAGTGAGCACGGAAAAAACAGCTATTAACACCCAATAAAATTGGATTCTCAATTTGGTAATGAACCAAACACCTGCCGACACAATTAAACTAAGCCAAGTAGCACGAGTAAAACTGACAACTATGGCAAACAATAAAATCAACAATAATACCAGAAATACAGGACCAAATGCAACATTGAACCCAAATTGCCTTACGTAAAATGTATAAACCACCAGCACAAATACACCCCATGCAATTCCTGCAGCATACATACCGTGATCCGGGAAAAATGGCCAAGAAATACCATAACTCGACCCTCGGGAAAATCCATCTTTGGAGTGTTCAATGAGTGTATAAAATACCACTCCCATGATGAACGCGGTAAACCAGCCAAAATAAAAATGGATGCGCTTATAATTCTTAAAAATGCGAATCCCGAAATAAAAAAACAACACAATATACCAAGTACGTGCCAGGGTAAATTTGAAACTTACCAAGGGCATACTGCTAAAAATACTGCTGATCCACAACCACAATCCGTAAGCTGTTACAAACAGAACTATGGGATGCTTCAATACCTGAAGGTCTATCCGCATTCCTTCCTTGTACCATTGAAAAACAAGCAATCCAAACAGAAATATATATACGGGTTCGGTGGGAAGCGACATCCCAAAACCACCCATTAAATTATCCTGATTGATGGATAATGGCGCAAAAGCCCCCGCAAGCAGTAATGCTTGTTCCGTGTATAAGATACATCCAATAAGAACCAGTACCGCAGGAGCAATCAACAACCATTGATATTGCTGAAAAAGTACTGCTATACTCAAAGATGCGGCTAACATCCCCAAGACAATCCAAAGGGAAATACGCGATTTTCTGTTGAGTAGTTGCAGATTTAGCTGCATAGAGCTTCTGTATTACGTTGATTTAATGAGTGTTGTGTTTAAGTAAAAGAAACTTCTACCCCTATAGATTTGAAATTTACTTCTTTTGAAAGAATAACTCAATGACTACCAATACCACCGCTGTTGCTATGAACGTAGCGAATACAGAAATCAATAGTACAAAACTGCGCTTGGGCCAAAACTTGATTTCTGGCACGGTTGCCTCTTCCACAGTGAATTTATGCGACATGGTTTCGGTTACGTCAACTTTTCGTTTTTCGTATTGGGTCATTAAATCACTTTCCTTCTCTTCTTCCAACTTAATTAATTCATTCAGAGCTATGAAATTACCTCCATTGGCAATCAATGCTTTTTGCTCATCCAACAACTTTTGAAGTTGTGCTGTTTTTCCGGAAGACTGTGCTTTGTAAATTTCTTCTGCTAAGGCACGAGATTGCTCTTCATAGTTGGTTATACCTTTCATACCCAAATCGCGCAATTCGTCTTTAATCCCTTGAATTTTGTTTTGCTTTTCTTTCAATGCACGTTCAACAATGTCCAAAGCGGGTTTAGCCACCTGATTCTGGATTTCGGTTTTAACCGAATCGTACAACATGGCAATACCGTTGGCTAATGCTGCAGCCATTTTGGGATCTTCATCCAAAACTTCCACTTTGATACTTAAATATCGAGTACGTTCAAAGTTGAAATTCTCTTTGATTTTATTATCGAGAGCATATTTGGGAAATTGCTCTTTCTTGGGATCAATTCCATAATGCTTCATTAAATCAAAGTTGCGAACCAATCGGCCTAAAAGTGCACCCGATTGAATGATTTGCAATGCTTTTTCCGCTTCAATTTCTTCTCCCAACTCCAATGGATCCGATTGTCTTTGGTTCAATTCCGTTAACAATGCATTCGAAATAGAGTTATTTTTTGAGGGATAAAAGATGTGCTGCGCCTTGTATTTAGGCTTGGTTATTGCCGGATGTGTTACTACAATGGAAATCACCGCTGCGATGGCAACACTGATTAAAAACACTTTACGCCAACGCCAAAAAAAGTTCACTACGCCTACTAAGGTGATGGGTTTTACCTCGTTCTCGTCAATTAAATTGAAATTATTCTGTGGTTGATCGCTCATAAATGATTTTGGGTTTTCAAGTCTTAAAACGCATCCGTTCCGAAAGTATTTTTTAGGAGGATGTGAAGTTTATCCACAAATATACCGAAAAAGCCGATGAAAATCCCTCAATTCAACCACAATTCGACTACAAATCAAAGAACTTCAGGGCCAAGTCAAACTCCCTGAAACCATCGTCGGAATGATCTTCTGCTAGATATACATTTTCCACCTCAAAACCCTGACGACGAAATGTGGATATTATGCCTTTTACAATGGTGGTATTCAACTTCAAATTGAGCTTTAGTTTTCCAAATTCGGATTGACTTACCATCATACCCAATACCTTAGCTCCATTCTCCTCGACCCATCTGCAAATAATTGCGGGAGAAAAATCACGATCATCTACATTCAACACGATCACCGCACCAATGCCCCTATACGTCATCGATTCAGTGATGTTGCGGTTAATTCGTTTCTGATCAATCAGCCCCATAAATTGTCCTTCGCTGTTTACAACAGCCAAAACGCCTAACTCATTGGCAGCTAAAACGGGAACAATTTCGTATAAATGTTGATTTGCAAATGCCACTGGAGCGTGAGGATTCATTGCTACAACCGAGTTCAGCGATTGAGATTTATCTTCAACAGCATGCAACTGAGCCAAACGAGCATAGTTGTACACCTGCTTCTTTTCCAGTATAGGTAGTTCACTTACCCCCAGACTGCACATATAATCAATGCTGCCTTCCACCGAATCGGTAGTTCGCAAAACATGATACTGCTCCGAAATAAGTTGCTCTGCAATCATCTTTAACAAAGATACACATTCAAATTCAACAACTACCAACGATGACTGTCATCATTGTACCAAGTTTGTTGAATTTTCATCACTTTTTCGATGAGTTCTCGCACACATCCTTTTCCACCTTCAGAATCAGCGATATACTCACATGCATCCAATACATCTGAACAGGCATCTTTGGGACAGCAACTCAAGCCCGCCAATCCCAAAACCGGCAAATCGGGCATATCATCGCCCATGTATGCAAAATGTTCCGGTTGAATTCCCGATTCAGCGCATACTTGATAAAACGCCTCTTCTTTGTGCGATTGTGCCATGAAAATCCATTTTACACCCAATCCTTCAAACCGTTTGCGCATGCCTTCTGATTTTCCACCAGAAATAACAGCCACCGCATATCCTTGCTTTACAGCATGCTGAACCGCATAACCATCCTTGATATTTACGGAGCGAAGTTGATGTCCTTCTTCGGTTACCAACACTTGACCGGGGGTCATCACCCCGTCAATATCAAAAATAAAGCCTTTAATCTCTTTTAATTTCGGAATCAAATTTCCCATGGATTTGTACTTTATTATTTTTCTAACAAACCCAATTTATACTCAAACATCATACCCAATTGTTCGGCTTTTTGAATCATCTTTACCGCCATTGGACCTTCGAATTGACTTAAAATTGCATCTTTGAGATACTGCTGCCAAATACGAAAATCTTCTACCGATAATCCCAAGCGAGTATGAGGTTCAAAAGCACTTCCCTTGTAAGGATGATTGATGGGATCTACTTCCAATATGAACGTCCAAAAATTATAGATCCGAGGCAAATGGCTATCGAAATCCAATTCTTTAAAATGACGAGAAGTGGTTTCATCCGAAATCAGTCCCGCATATTGCTTGTCAACAATGGATTTAATATCCTCAAAACTCTCGATATCTCTCATTTTGGAAAAATACTATTCTTTACTATTCAGAAAAAGTCCGGCAATTCTAAAATCACCGAATTACCATCCCAAAATCCAAGCGAAAATCAATGGCGCTACAATGGTAGCATCGCTTTCCACGATGAATTTAGGCGTGTTGATATCCAATTTTCCCCAAGTAATTTTTTCGTTAGGAACCGCTCCAGAGTAACTTCCGTAACTGGTTGTGCTATCCGAAATTTGGCAGAAATATGACCAGAAAGGAATATTTTCCATTTCCATGTCTTGATACAACATAGGCACAACGCATATCGGGAAATCTCCTGCGATACCGCCACCAATTTGGAAAAATCCAACGCCTTTGCCTTCTGAATTCTTCACATACCAATCCGCTAGCCAAGCCATGTATTCAATACCACTCTTCATGGTACTTGCTTTCAATTCACCTTTGATTACATAACTCGCGAAAATATTTCCCATGGTAGAGTCTTCCCAACCTGGAACCACAATCGGCAAATTACGCTCCGCAGCAGCTAACATCCAGCTATCTTTTGGATCAATTTCATAGTATTGTTCCAATTCACCGCTCAACAAAATTTGATACATGTATTCGTGGGGGAAGTAACGCTCGCCCTTGTCTTCAGCACCTTTCCAAATACCGTGAATGTGCTTCTGTAAACGACGGAAAGCTTCTTCCTCAGGAATACAAGTATCCGTTACGCGGTTGTAGTGATTTTCCAATAAATCCCATTCGTCTTGGGGACTCAAATCGCGGTAATGAGGCACGCGTTTATAGTGATTATGAGCCACCAAGTTCATGATGTCCTCCTCCAAGTTTGCACCGGTACAGCTGATGATATCCACTTTACCTTGACGAATCATTTCCGCCAAACTTTTACCCAACTCAGCGGTACTCATGGCACCCGCAAGGGTTACCATCATCTTTCCGCCTTCGGTTAAATGGGTTTCATATCCTTTGGCAGCATCCACCAAAGCCGCTGCATTAAAGTGCAAATAATGATTTTCAATAAATTGAGAAATTGGACCTTTCATACTGCAAAGTTAGTTAAAAAATCAACGTTCTCCCAACCACCATTTCTTGCGGAACACGGTTTTCTTGCGGGGCATCAACGCTACTTTTTCCTGAATAAAATTCAATGCTTCGTCTAAATCATCTGTTACTAAAAACAAACTCTGATCCTCGGGCGAAATGGTTTTGAATCGGTCCATATCCTGCACCAAATCCACCATTTCCTTCCAGTACTCGGTTCCGATAACTACCACCGGAAAATAGGGCATTTTCTCCGTTTGAATCAGGGTAAGCGCTTCGAACATTTCATCTAAAGTTCCAAATCCCCCGGGAAAAATAACGAACCCAAATGAGTACTTAAACAGCATCACTTTGCGCACAAAGAAATAGCGAATATTAACCCAAATATCCAAATAAGGGTTCACGTGTTGTTCAAACGGCAAATCAATATTCACCCCAACACTTTTTCCTCCCGCTTCGCGAGCGCCTTGATTGGCCGCCATCATAATTCCAGGACCGCCACCGGTAAGAACCGTAAAGCCCTCTTTACTCACTTTAGAGCCCATTTCCTTGGCCTTCTGATAGTAAGGATGATCCTCCTTGAAACGAGCAGAACCAAATATACTGATGCAAGGTCCAACGAAGTGCAACTTCCTAAACCCTTTAAAAAATTCCCACATTACCTTGAAAAGGAACCAAAATTCACTCGCCCGATTGTGAGGGCCTTGAAGCATCTCTAAGTCTAAATTACGTCGTCTGTTTTCCATATCTCTGTTCAAAATGTTTTGCTTTTTTTCGTTTTTTTCGGGGGATATTGACTCGGGAAGGTATTTACCCCCATCTCCCAAAAAAAAGGCCACCCAGAAAGGCAGCCTTTGATGTATTCAAATATAAGAATTTCTTTTAATGAAACGAATCATTAAAAACGCTCGTCTGCAGAAAAGAAGAAATCGCCTTCAATCTGTGCGTTCTCATCGCTATCGCTTCCGTGAATAGCATTCGCATCGATGCTCTTAGCAAAACGCTGACGAATAGTTCCTTCATCTGCCTTGCTTGGATCTGTAGCACCAATCAACTTACGGAAATCTTCTACCGCATTGTCTTTTTCTAAAATGGCTGCATAAATTGGACCGCTAGACATGAATGAAACTAACTCTCCGTAAAAAGGTCTTTCTCTGTGAATTGCGTAAAATTCGCCCGCTTTCTCCTCAGATAAACGAGTGTATTTTAATGCAACAACTTTGAATCCAGCTTGAATAATTTGATCTAAAATTTTACCCGCGTGGCCATTGGCAACTGCATCGGGCTTAATCATTGTAAAAGTACGATTAGACATGTTTTTTGATTGATATCGCCGCAAATTTCGCTATAATTCGCAACAATTCACATACTAATTAGACCAATTTCTCAATAATTCGGTTGAAAAATAACGCAATCTTCACAATTCCACCCCAAACCTCATCACTCCACGTAATCGCGTAAGTACTCATATCGCTCCGTTAAATTGCCATCGCGAGCAATTGTAGCCCCCTCCAACAACAACGAACGCTCCTCCATCAACTGCGGAATGACATGCTGTATCAACATCCCCCCAAAATCAGAACTCGCATCCTTGGGCAACTCATTCGGTAAATTACCTACCGCCATCACTTCAATGGTGTTCTCCGATGAATACGGATCAGCCTTGCAATTATCCAATCGATCCCAAGCTATTACCGGATCAGCAATCGACGTGGCTTCGTACGTTATAGGTACCGAACCGTTAACATCGCAACTGATATCAGCAATAGCCTTAATCCGAAATTCTGGATTCCTCAACTCATCTTTTTCAAACAATCGGGGCAAATCCTCCGTCCAATAAATTCCATTCAACAATAAATCTCCAGTTTGGTAATAGGGACGAAACTTGCTGAAATACTCATTATGATTCGCATAAAAATAGGGTGAATTCCATTTCTTCAAATGAGAATGACCGTACAAATCGGGACTATTAAGCTGCACGAAAACTGGATGCTTAAACGATTTCTTTAAAAAAGCCTCCGAGGTAACCTCTTTTATCCGGATATGACGTAAAAACTCCAATACACCCGAAGCCACACGTCCCCCACCCGTAACAATGATTTTCATCGGTGGAATATGCACATCCAACGCATTTTCAATGATTTCAGAATAATCCAAACATTGATGTGCGGGTTTCAAATCAAACAATTTCAGCTTCTTACCATAAACCAACAAACCATTGTATGCTCCAACTATACCTGCCCATTTACCAAAGCCCAAAACCCGTTGACCCGTTTCCCATTTCAATACTTCATAATCCACCAAACGAATATTCTTTTTCAACACTTCCCTCAATAAATCCCGATTGTAGGGCTGCTTTTTGATGGTATGCGAAAAGAAAAAATATGTTTTGTGTGCAACTAAGTGTTCTTTGGGGACTTCCTTAATACCCAACATAATATCGGCATCGGAAATATCATCCCTGACCTCAATGCCTGCATCGCGGTATTCTTCGTCGGAGAAACAACGCGTAGAACACGATTCTACCCAAATGTCTAACTCAGGAAATTTATGCTTGAGCGCCACGCATTGCACGGGAGTAAGCGCTACCCGATTGTCGGGAGGATTCTTTCGTTCTTTGATAATTCCGATAATCATATTGCAATCGCCATTGATTTGATTCCAACGGCAATTTAAGTCTGGAATGCAGAATATGGAACTTGGGACTCGAAAAATCATAAATTTGTGTATGTGTTTTTCGTATTCGTTGAAAGCAAATCCACAAACCCAACTACCGTTGGACTTTCAACCGGCGCTAATTCCGGAGCCGGGTTTCTTTTTTAGCGGCTTTGCCCATCCCCAGCTACCCATACAACATCAACATGGGGCAGAATTAGCCCAGTGGGGACTGATTCCATCCTGGGTAAAATTGAAATCAAAAGCCAACGAATTGCAAAAACTATCGCTCAATGCGCGTTGGGAAACGGCACACGAAAAACCCATGTTCCGCGAGGCATGGAAAACCAAACCCTGCTTGATACTCGCTTCCGGATTCTTTGAATGGCAAACCCAAGGAAAAACCAAAATTCCTTATTTCATCCATCCATCAGAAGGTGATTTCTTTCTTTTCGGGGGAATTTTTGACGATTTCATCGATTCACAAACCGGAGAAGTACAACGCACTTATTCTATCTTAACCACCGACGCGAACGAACTCATGAGCAACATTCACAATGTAAAAAAGCGAATGCCCGTAATCATCGATTCCCGCCAAGCCGATCAATGGCTGTTTGGAGATTTAGAAGACCGTGCTTCACTTTGTAAACCCGTTGCATCCCAAAAACTCGATGCCTACGAAGTTAGTCGCAACCTCAACTCAACAAAACTGGATAGAAATCAAGCTTGGGCTGTGGAGCCAGAGCAGAACAAACAAAACAATTTAGTATTAAGTTTGCAACTTAAATGAATCGCATTTATTTGGGAATCTTGGGAGGGCTATTCCTATTTTCCTGTCAAAACAATTCTAAGGAGAAATCCACCCCCAGCAACGATTCCACTGCGGTGGCAGCAACAACCGATTCCCCATCCCCCAAAATCAATCTTCCCTTAGATAGTACCTGGGATGCATTCAGTCAGTTAATTGCGGGTTCTACATCGGGCGTGAATACATTCTACGGCAACGACAGCATGTGGTTGAACTATTCGCAACAACAATCCAGTAAATTCAAGGTGTTGCAAAATCGAATCGGTAGTCCCATAGCCAAATGGACGCAATCCGTGGGATACAATCAGAAGCAACCCGTTAGAACCTTGTTATATCCTTTTGCTGGTGGGGATTATTACTATGCGCATTTGTTTTACCCAGAGGTAGATACCATCATTATGGTGGGATTGGAACCTGCTGGTTTTTTATTTGATCCGAGAAAACAGAATCGCGAAGACTTGCAGATGTATTTAAACAACTTAGAGAAGTCGCTATTTTTTCCTCATAAGCTGGGCTTTTTCAGAACTTTATCCATGGAAACTGACTTTCAGAAAGGACTTTTAAACGGTACCATTCATACCTGTTTATATTATTTAGCCAAATTTGAAAATCGCATACACTACATCAAAGCATTTGATATTGATGCCAACGGCAACGAGAGCAACGTAGTGAGCATGGGTACAGTGGCACATAAACGTCGAGGCATAAAAATTGGATATTCCAACGCGAATAGCAAGCAAGTGAAGGAGTTAATTTATTTTACTGCCAATTTAGCCAACAGTGGCATGCCTACTGCCCCTGGCGAAAAGCACAACGGAATTGGCAAATATTTATATAAAAGAAAAAACTGTGGTTCTTTCTTTAAAGCAGCCACGTATTTAATGCATAATTCCTATTTTTCGGTTATTCGGGATATTTGTTTGGAAAACAGTAAGATCATTTTGCAAGACGACAGTGGAATTCCATTAAAGAATTTACAGAAAGCTGGCTTTGACGTTACTCTATTGGGAAAATACACCCGAACCATTGGTTTATTTAAAAACCGTTTCCAACCCGATTTACGTGCGGCCTACGATTCCCTGCAGCCTCAAAAGTTACCTTTCACGATTGGTTACAACGCGGAGTTCGGCGAGTGCAACATGCAATTGGCGGTGAAGAGATAGGTAGGAAAATTTTATTGGTTGCGTTTTATCCTAGTTATTTTGTAACTTTACACTAGAAATT
>CAZQFZ010000038.1:12038-20809 GCA_964592635.1 uncultured Rhizobium sp. | reverse complement strand
CATATATTTTTAGTAATTTTTTTCAACAGTATCCCAAAATTTAAGTATTTAAAATAATTTTTTTAACTGAATTAAAAGCAGCAATTAAATATAACCAATTATTTCATATTGGTTATATTTAATTACATATCAATATTTTAAAAATTATAAATGTATCCTTATATTTTTATAATAATACACTACAAAATTATGTATGATAAACCATTTAAAATAATTTTGGTTTGTACGTTCACTAAAAAAACAAGCACGTTTGCAAACAAGTTGTAACATTATTTGTTTTGCACTCTAATTATGTCTGTAATAATCCAAGCCCTAAATTGGCGTTATGCCGTAAAACGATATCATCCATCAACTGATTTGGACTCTGAATTCGAACAAATCCTAGAAACCATTCGGTTAACCCCCACTTCATTGGGCTTACAACCCTTTAAGGTAATTCAACTCGAATCCCCCGAAAAAAGAGAAGCATCTAAATCCATATTTAACAACCAACCCCAAAGCACTGAAGCTAGTCATATATTGGTATTTGCCGCATTCACCCGACTTACTGAAGAACAAATCGATGAATATATTATGCGAATTGCCCAAACACGCAATAAATCCATCGACGAACTTCAAGGTTTCAAAAAGAATATTCTACAATTCCTCAATTCTATGAATCCAGAGCAGTTTATTGATTGGGCAAAAAAACAAACCTACATCGCTTTGGGTATGGCTATGTCCACTGCCGCCTTACTTCGCGTAGATTCTACCCCCATGGAAGGATTTAAACAGCAAGAAATGGATGAATTTTTAGATCTGCACTCCCAAAATCTAACATCTTCGGTCATCTTAGCAATTGGTAGAAGAAATCCAGAATTGGACTTTTTGGCATCATCCCCCAAAGTCAGAAAATCCTCCGCAGAAATGTTTGAGGTAATTTAGACTTCCGTATATTTGAATTAATGTCGATTAAATTAACCAGAAACAACTTTCACAGAGGGGGAATTTTACTCCTTATTTTATCCAGTTTTAACCCCTTTGTTAGAGCCCAGTTTAGCGACTCCATCCAAGTTACCACACACAATAAAGTACTCATTCAAACCGATCCGTCCAGAGGGGTAACCAATTATTATGGTTGGGGTCAATTCCCATCCTCAGGAAATTACCAAAAAGTCATCGCCGAATTGACTTTTCAATGTCCTCCAGGTATGACTTGTGGAGAATGGGATTACAACAATCATATTCGAATTGGAAAACGTCGTGGTAAATATAACGACAGTTTGGGCTGGGAAATTATGCGATTAATCACCCCCTATGGACTAGGATTCAACTCCAATTGGAAACATACTTGGAAATTTGATATTACTGATTTTCAAACATTATTGCGCGATTCAGTGGAAATTTGGTATCAACATTCCGGTTATGAAGCCCGAAACGGTAGAGGCTGGTTAATTACATTGAATTTTACATTGTATGAAGGTCCTTCCATTCAGGAGGTGCTAGGACTTAACCGAATGTATTTTGTGTCGGCACCTTATGGCAACGATTCATTGTTCGATGCGAGTGTACCCACTTTTCGCTGGAAAGGAAATCCCAATACCAAAACCCACAGAATTAAAATCATTCAAACTGGTCACGGAATGGACCAACCCGATAATTGCGCAGAATTTTGCCCTAGAAGACGTTATTTAAATATCGACGGCAAAGTTATTGACACATCTTGGGTTTGGCGCGACGACTGTGGGCTGAATCCAGTTTATCCTCAGAATGGAACTTGGCTTTACGACCGCTCGGGATGGTGTCCCGGCCAATCGGTCTTAGAATATAATTACGACATTCAAAATTTAGATACCGGATGGCATGAATTTGACTTGGATATGGATTCGTATGTTCGGACTGGTGGTGGATCCAATTATGTTATTGGGGTGTTTTTATTGGAGCTT
This sequence comes from uncultured Rhizobium sp., assembly GCA_964592635.1. Classification (GTDB taxonomy): domain Bacteria; phylum Bacteroidota; class Bacteroidia; order NS11-12g; family UBA955; genus VMCP01. The sequence continues at coordinate 18,884 of CAZQFZ010000038.1, read as the reverse complement.
GCCGATCCGAAATATAAATTAGACGCGAGCATGGAAGAAATACTCAAACCCAATAATCATCCCCAATTTTCACGGCTAAACCCCTCATGCGGAGATCCGTTAATTCGGGTTAAAAACACGGGAGCTAACACTATTAATTATTTGGAGTTTGAATATGGTATTGTTGGGGGAAAACAGAGCAAACACACTTGGAGTGGCGTACTACCGTTTGGAGAAAGTCGCGACATTCGTTTGCCTTGGGGGATGGATTGGACGCCGGTTACCAATCAATTTCAGGCGGTCATCACAGCCGTTAACAAACAAACCGATGAAGATAAAAACAACAATGGAATGCGTGTAAGCATGCCCAACCGAACTCCATTGGGTTCTGAAAAGGTGATCGTCGTTTTCAAAACCAACAATGCACCCACTGAAAATAGTTACCGCTTTTTAGACGCTGAAGGAAAGATATTTTATGAAAAGAATGGATTTACAAAAGCGCAAACCATTCATCGCGACACAATCAATTTACCCACGGGTTGTTATACATTCCACCTATCAGATACCGGAGTTGCACCTTCGAGTTACCCATTAAACAAGGACGGTCTGGGTTGGTGGGCCAATACCAACGACGGTACCGGATCGATTCAGTTGCGCAATGGATTTTCGGGAACATTGTTCAAATCCTTTCCGGTTGACTTTGGAACTGAACTACGATTTGATTTCACCGTTGGATATTATTTAAATGAAGAACAAGTTTCCTTAGAAAATCAGCTGTTGAAGGCCTATCCCAATCCCACTTCCGAGGGTTTTGGTTTAGAAATTCCCGAAAGATTTGCAAAAACCGCAAATGAAGGAACAATAGAAATCCGAAGTACAACAGGACAATTAATTAAAAGACAAACACTTGAAGCTGGATTTAGTGTATTTCAATGGATACAAACAGAAAATTGGCCCAAAGGGGTATATATCGTTAATTTCAAACAAAAGAACGAACTTTGCACCACGAAAGTAGTTTTGTACTAGAAAATTGTTGGTGTTCTTATAAATGTAATGTTCAGCCGATTTCGGAAATTATCCGCTCGTAAGTGTATTTAATCCATTTTCAAGGCAATCACTTATAAAAGGAAGAGAAATTGGGTTTATAAAACGGAAAAGACATTATACGAACAACTATTTTCTCAGCACAAGAATTCTGGATTTAACCTTTTTGAAATTGAATAAATTATTGATTTTTTCTGCCCCCTCTGGCTCCGGCAAAACCACCGTTGTTAAATACTTAATGGAAACATTGGGCAACAAACTAGGATTTTCCGTAAGCGCCACCACAAGGGCACCACGTCCTGGTGAAGTGCATGGAAAGGAATATTACTTTCTATCTGAATCTGATTTTCGGGCAAAATTAGATAATAATGAATTTTTAGAATCGGAGGAAGTATATGCGGGTATCCTTTACGGTACTTTATGGAGTGAGGTACATCGCATTTGGGCCGAAAACAAAATCGTGGTTTTCGATGTTGATGTAAAAGGTGGTTTGAATTTGAAACGCAAATTCCCCGAACAGGCATTGGCCATTTTCCTTCGTCCACCTAGTGTTGAGGTATTAATGGATCGTTTAACCAAAAGAAGTACAGAAGTGGAACACCAATTAAAAGAAAGAATAGCCAAAGCCAATTACGAATTGAGCTTTGAAAATCAATACGACGTTGTTGTAGTAAATGATGTGTTGGAAGAAACACTTCAAACCTGTGAAAAGTTGGTCCTTGATTTTTATCAGAAATAATGAAAGTTGGTTTATACTTCGGCTCGTTCAATCCCATTCATGTGGGACATATCAAAGTGGCACAATATATTCGTGAACACGCACAGTTCGACGAAGTATGGTTTGTTCCTTCTCCTTTAAATCCTCACAAAAAGGAAGAAACTCTTATTCCTGCTGAACTTCGACTTAAGTGGGTTAAACTCGCTGTTGAAAATCTGCCGTTTATGCAATGCAGCGATAAGGAATTCAATTTAGGTTTACCGAGTTTTACTTTTCGATCGGTTACCCATTTCTACCAAATATATCCGCAACACCAATTTCATTTAATCATGGGTGCCGATAATCTGCTAACATTCCATACTTGGCAGAACGCGGAAAAACTGGCTCAAATGAGTCCCCTGCATGTGTATGCACGCCCTCGTTACAACAAACCCGTAGGACCGATGCCATTTTCTGCTACTTGGTATGATGCTCCATTGATTGACATATCGGCCACTCAAATACGTGATTTACTCGAACGAAATGAACCCATCAATAATTTGGTTCCTGAAGTAATTATTGATGAACTTTCAGATTTCTTTAATGTTTTGGAACCAAGCCGCAACTAATCCATGCGCTGATTTTAAACTAAGCTACTAATCCCTGCGCAGATTTTAAATCAAGCAATTAAACCGTGTGCTAAATTTAAACCAAGCTACTAATTCCATGCGCTGATTTTAAACTAAGCAACTAAAACATGCGCTGATTTTAATTCAAGCCGCAACTAATCCCTGCGCTGAAAAATAAAAATCAATGCCTTTTTCTTTTGAGGATGAAGTACCGCCCCCTTACTAGCAGATAGCTGATGGCATAGGTTACGAAAAAAGAATACAAGGCATATACCAATGCGGGTTTTTCCATTTCTGATGAACCCAATTTTTCACCAGCAACAAGCAAAGCCAAAGCCGTATTATGCAATCCTACTTCAACCGCTATGGTGATTCTATTCTTGAAAGACAAGCTAAATGGTATTCCCGCTAAAAATCCCAGAACCATGGAGCCTACATTTAAACCTATGGCAATCGGCGTTAATAAACCAATTTCCGTTGAAAAATCGTTACTCTCTCCAGTATTTCCAAGAAATTTAAAACCAAATACCACCACAAGCAAAACAGGAAGTATGACATTGATATACTTTTGAATTTTGAGAACTCGTTTTTGTCCCAACTGAACTCTAAGCAACATTCCAATACTTGCTGGCAGCACCGTAACCATAAAAATACTGATCATCGTGCCCAGAACCGGTAGTTTTACACCCACAAATTGCTGAGTTCCTTTGAAAAAATATCCCAAAAAAACATTCACCAAAAGGGGTATAGTAATAAGGGTTAATAGGGCATTCAATACCGTTAATGACACAGAAAGTGCCACATTGCCTTTCACAAAATAGCTCACCAGGTTGGAAGTAACCCCTCCAGGACAAATCGATAGAATCATTATACCCACTTTAAACTCGGGCGAAAGATGTGCATCGTACACCAAAGCGAAAGCGAAAATGGGTAAAATGACCATTTGAGCAAACAATCCAATTCCCAATGATTTGGGTTGATCAAACAGATGTTGAAAGTCCTGCTTCTTCAAACCTATCCCCAATCCTAGCATGATTAATGCCAAGACCAAATTGAGGAGAACGTTGATATTTTGAGCTATATAATCCAATGAATCAACAGTTTAACAAAGTGGTATAAGTAATACACTCCAATTGAAATGAGTATGTAACCCACATAACGATTGAAGAAGTAATATATTCGGTAATTGAGTTTTTTACCTATATAATCGCTTAAATATACTTTTCCTAAATCCAAACTGAAGACGGTAAGCAAAATAGAGAGCATCTGTACCAAAATGGTGTATTTATCGTCGGATTGAATATTATGGCCCACAGAAATGGAGGCCAATATTCCCACCCACAATAAGATTACAAAGGGATTTAGCAGATTCAAAACGAAACCTCGAATCATATTGGTATTGGATGCCATGGGTTTTTGTATGTTCTCAATAAAGTGCTTATAGCGAACAACAACGCCCTTAATACCAATAAACATAATTCCAAATGAAGCAAACGCTGAAAATCCCAACTGAAATACTTCAGTAGTAAACAAATCCGATAAGCCAAAGAAACAAGCCAGAGCAACCAATAAATCACTGATAAATATGCCCACAGCCATTTTTAATCCCGCAGTTTTACCCCCTTGCATACCTACCTTGATTAAAGCAAAAAATGCAGGCCCAAAACTCAACAGCCCCAAGGTGAGACCGTATCCGATTCCTTTCAATATGGCCAGCACCCATACCATGTCCTGCAAATTAAGCCCAACAATTCAATTGGGCAAAAAATCATAAGAATTAGTGTAAATATTTTGAAACTACGCAACTAAAGTCACTGTAGATCGCGGACGAACTCGCCAGTATCTGATTGTGAAATAACACATCTCCTTTTCCTTGGAAATCGGTAACCTTCCCCCCTGCTTCGCGAACCAAAAGTATTCCAGCGGCAATATCCCAAGGACTCAAATTCATTTCAAAAAATGCATCGAATCGTCCGCATGCCACATAAGCAAGATCGATGGCCGCAGAGCCCATTCTCCTCAATCCGCGAGTAGATTGCATGCACTCTTTTAATAATTCTAAATACTCATTCAATTGATTGAACTTGTAATACGGAAATCCGGTGGCCAATAGCGTATTGCTAAGTTGGGTATGTTCAGCAACGCGAATTTTCTGTCCGTTGAGGGTAGCACCATTTCCTTTGCTTGCGCAAAACGTTTCGTTTAATGCAGGGCAATGAACCACTGCCACTACCGGTTCATTTTGGTAAAACAAGGCCACACTGATACTAAAAACAGGAAGTCCGTGAAGAAAATTGGTGGTACCATCCAACGGATCAATTACCCAAGTCAGTTCTTCAAGTTTTCTGTTTTCGGGGGATGATTCCTCTCCGATTATAGTGGAATTGGGAATCAAAATTTGAAATGCCTCGATGAGTTGTTGCTCAGATTGTTGATCAACAAAACTCACTAGTTGATTGGCTGATTTGATTTCTACGTCACCCGAACTCATTTGGTTCCAGTGTAATAATTGAAACGCACCCACCTTGCGGCAGATGCGTTCCACGTTTGTTGTTATATCAACCCAATCGAAATTTTCAGCTTTCATAGGAAGCCAACGAAATTACGAGCAATGCTCTTCGTAAGCTGCCATTAAATTATCTGCCAACATATCGGCAGTTCTTCCTTCAATCATATGTCGTTCTACCATATGAACCACTTCACCGTTTTTTAATAATGCAACCGCCGGAGACGATGGAGGGAATGGAATCATGAATTCACGTGCTTTTGCTGTGGCTTCTAAATCTTGTCCCGCAAAAACAGTTAATAATTTCGCAGGTTTTTTAGAACCAGATAAGCTTTTTAATATTCCAGGACGCGCCGATCCTGCGGCACAACCACAAACAGAATTTACTACCAATAAGGTAGTGTCGTTGTTGCCATTCATGGCATTTTCAACTTCTTCTGCTGTTTTCAATTCAGTAAAACCGTTATTGGTTAACTCCGCTCTCATTGGGGCAACCATCATTTCTGGATATGGCATATTTTAAAAATTAAGATTTACAAAAATACAACGGATTAAACAATTCTGCCTTCCGTTTGTCGAATCATTTAAGAGTTTTATGCAGAAGTTGCAACACAATTCCCCTTACAATAGGTTTGCATGACTTGATTTTGTCCCAAAAAATAAGGAATCGTTTTAACTGCATCTTTGCATTTCATCACCAGAAAATCGGCCCACATTCCCACGGCCAACATTCCCACTTCATTTTCCATCCGCATCGCCCGTGCAGCATTGCAAGTGATGGCATGAAACACTTCCTGTGGCATGATTTTCATTTGTGTACAGGCTAGAGAAGATACCGTTTGTAAGGATGCCACGGGACTAGAGCCCGGATTAAAATCCGTTGCCAAGGCCACGGGTAAACCGTAATCAATCATTTTGCGTGTAGGTGCGTAAGGAATCCCCAAAAAATAGGAAGTTCCCGGTAGTGCCACCGGAATGGTATTGCCCTTCGATTGCTTGAACAACTCCATTTCAGCCTCTGAACAATGTTCCAAATGATCTACACTCCAAGCACCCAATTTTACCCCCACTTGAACCCCACCGGTTAGGCCCAATTCGTTTCCATGAATTTTAGCAGGAATTCCGTATTGCTCTGCTTTAAGTAAAATTCGCTCAGTTTGTTCCGGTGTAAAAAATCCCTCATCACAAAAAACATCAATATGATCGGCGAGTTCATCGGAAACCACCCGAGGCAGCATGTCTCTTAGTATCAAATCAATATAATCCTCGCGCCTTTCTTTGTATTCCATCGGAAATGCATGTGCGCCTAGAAACGTGGCCTTAATGTGGATGGGGAAATGGGACTTCAGTCGCTTGATTACTCGCAACATTTTCAATTCTGATTCCACCGACAATCCATAACCACTTTTGATTTCTAATGTAGTAGTGCCCCATTCCATCATTAATTTTACACGGGCTGAAGCATCTTCAAACAATTGATCTTCTGATGTTTCACGCAATTTCTTCGCAGAATTCAATATACCGCCGCCCGCAGCAGCAATTTCTTCATAAGTGGCACCCTGAATTCGTAGGGCAAACTCTTCGTGTCGGGGTGCAGCAAACACAATGTGCGTATGAGAATCTACGAATCCTGGCATAATTTCCGCCCCTTTCATATCTATCCATTCGATTTCCGGCGAAGGGAATTTCTGAAACAACGAACTATCCCCAAAGGTATTAGATCCTAACTCTTTAATTATTCCGTTTTCTACAATCAAAAAAGCATTCTCCAATTCATCCACTTGCATCATTTCTGAGCCCGATTTAAATGTCCCTCTCGGAGAAGTTCCATAAAGTCTGGAAATGTTGTAAAATCCCGTTTTCATTGCGCGAATTTAGTTATTTTTGAGGGGATGCTATCGATATTGACTCATCTTACATCCCCCAAAACCCACAACAAACGATTCTATTCTCACTACCTCAACAAACTACCCTAACATCTCTGCCAAAAA
>CAZQFZ010000038.1:1705-11938 GCA_964592635.1 uncultured Rhizobium sp. | reverse complement strand
CCCTCCCAAAAAAAACAATACCCTCAAACAACAACCATCATATCCTCAATCATGAAACACCGCGATTTAGAATTATTAAACCTGCTCAAAACCCCAGTAAACATTCCGGATTCCGTTTTCGTTGCACCCAACGCTACTGCAATCGGTCGGGTACACTTAAACGAAGATTGCAGTATTTGGTTCGGCGCTGTTTTACGCGGAGATACCGACCAAATAACGGTAGGTGAACGTAGCAACATTCAAGATAATGCTGTTTTGCATGCCGATCCAGGAGATCCATGTGTTATAGGTCACGATTGCGTTGTAGGACATTCTGCAATTGTTCATGGCGCTCAACTATCTCACCACGTGTTGATTGGCATGAACGCCACAGTTTTAAACAATGCCACTATTGGAGAATTCAGCATAGTTGGTGCGAATGCACTTGTGCCTTCCGGAATGCAAATTCCTCCCTATTCATTGGTAATGGGTGTTCCTGCAAAAATTGTCAAAACATTGGATCCCCAAAAAGTGGAAACCATGATCCAAAATAATGTAAATGAATACGTTAACAGAGCCCGTATTTTCAAAAAAGCCTTGCAAAATAAGACCCCTGAATAATATCATTTACTGATCTTTCGGTGAGAATTGTCCGTTTCAATTTCAACCAGTTATTCCCTTGAAAACAACACGGAATCCATTGAATTTTATCTAAAATTGCGACTTTTTGAAGCGCGGATTACCGCAAATTGCAGTGTAATCGGTATTATTGTAAGTCGCATAGTTCCTAAAAATCGAACGAAGTCCTTTCCACCATGCCAAGAACGAAATACTTCTTTAATCCCAAAAGTTTGAGCTTTGAAAAAGTTTCAGACAATCGGCGTTATGTGGTATGGCGAACCATTGGCTTGAGTTCTCTGATTATAGTTTCGGTAATTACATTGTCATTGATATTCAGTCAATTGTTTACCGAACCTTACGAAAAGGCACTGGCCAACGATCAAAAAAAGGTTCAAACTCAATTGCGACAAATGCAGCGGGAAGTCGAAGATTTGAATGCCATTATGGAAGATTTACGCGAAAAAGACGTCCAAATATATCGTGCAATTTATGGGGTTGAACCACCCAAGCCCATCAACCTAAAAGAAGATAGCTATCATGAACTCATGAAGCTGAATCACGGAAGCGCTTTGGTACTGTTGCGTAAAAAATTGGATGAAATCAAGTTGCTGAGCCAGCAACAGGATAAATCGTATGCAACACTTGAAAAATTAATTACTAAACGCGAACAGATGGTCAATTCCATCCCGGCAATTATGCCCGTGGCAAATAAAGATTTGAAACGTATGGCCAGCGGATTTGGTTACCGTTTGGATCCATTTTATCATACTTTTTCTTTTCACGGGGGAATGGATTTCACTGCTGAAGTAGGTACTGAGGTGTACGCAACCGGCGACGGAGTTGTAGCTAAAGTGATCAGTGAACGTTGGAGTTATGGTAACCACATCATCATCAATCACGGATATGGATATACCACGGTTTATGCCCATTTAAGTCGTTTTGCAGTTAAACCCGGAACAAAAGTGAAACGAGGTCAACTCATTGGATATGTGGGAAGTACAGGTCGTTCCACCGGCCCCCATTTACACTACGAAGTACGAAAGAACGACAATCCATTAAATCCAGCATTCTTCTATCGAAACGACCTAAGCAATGAGGAATATGCTCGAATGTTGGAATTGTCGCAACGTGAAGCTAACCGTTTTGACTAATTCGCTATTTTTGTAGAGCAAAACGAAATTGTTGAACAACTACAATTGAATTTAATCCTTCCTAAAACGCTGATTTCCCCTATTAATACATCATCATGAGCAATCCAGAAAATACTGAACTTTCGAGCAACAACGCAACGCCAACTAAAAAGTACTTTAAAATTGGTGAAGTTTCAGAAATGTTGAATGTGAATGCTTCTACATTACGATTTTGGGAGAAAAATTTCCCCCAAATCAAACCCATGAAAAATAAAAAAGGAGACCGCATCTACTCTTTGCGTGATATTGAAATGCTAAAGGAAATTCAGTATCTTTCTCATAACAAGGGCGTAAGATTGTCTCATGTGTCGAAAAAAGTGGGCCGAAACCCGCTTCAACAGGACGCTCGCACAGAATTGATCGAACAGCTCAGAAACTTCAAAGACAAGCTATTAAAACTTAAAGACCAACTGGAATGACCCGTTTAGCAGTATTCATATTCGCGATAAGTCAAAATTGTTTTGCACAAATCGCAAATATCAATACCTGCTTAGAATCATCACTACATCGGGTTCATACACCGGTTAATTCTTCTAATTCCCCATTTCGAGTTTTCTTATCTTCTCCTTTTTTGGGGACGGACTTATTTGAATCCAACCTCACATACATCCCTCGAAAAAACACGCGACTTCATACTGCTTTCAACGGAAGTCCTGACTATTCAACTGCATCACTGACGGCCGATCAAAGCGTCCAGGTTCACTCAAAGTGGAAACTCGGAATGGCATTGGGCGGTTTTACTCATTGGGCCCCGAAAACTTCGAATAACCTGAACTTTTTGGGTGGAATTCAAAGTCAATTGTTCAGTGAATATCAACTGAGTTCGCAATTACGTTTGTCGGTTTCTTTGGAATTTGATCGCATTTTTTTGGAAAATTCTAAAAGGCCTGATCCCATATTTAATAACCCAAGTTCCTATTCCGACCAAAATCCATCGCTTTGGTTTACAGGTCAAACAGTGGCACTCACCAAAAAATGGAGTGCGGGAAAATCCCATTCCTCTTCGGGCGTAACCACTCAACTTATTTGGATGAATCAATCTGATTTCCAATACTTTGAAGTACTGGGATTCGTTCCGTTGGATCAACAATGGACGTTATCATTGAGTTTGCGAAATGATTATCATCGTTGGGGATTGGGTTTGTATCGGGAGTTAAAAAATGGTACTGTTTGGGGTATTTCTATGCGTTATCATCGTGAGTTACAAACTTTTAATGCAGCTTTAAATGGAAGTTTTTAATCTCAAATGGTTGCGTGGGCTTTGGATTTGGGGAATCGGATTCATTTCCTTCCATAATATTCAAGCACAGATGGATGAATCGGTAGTTTTTAATGAAAACATCACCTCCGAACAAATGGAATTCTGGGCAGAATTAGAATCTTCAATAGAATCAGTTATTTCAGATAAATTCCATGCTCGTTTTCATTCTCTGTTACCATTCAATTCGAGCTCAACTGCACAATTGAAACACTTTGGCGGCCTTTCCCAACTGCAAATTGAAAGAATTCAGGCGCATAAAAATCAATTCGGTGATTTTCTATCACCCGTGGAGCTCAAACAATGCCAAATACCCGACTCCCTAATTTCGTCCTTAGCGAAACATTTTCACTTTAATGCCCGGTTTCATTTGGGGAATACCCCAAACCTAAATTCTCAAAACAGCTATCCACTTCAAGGTTTTACCCCAACTCTAAAATCCCAACTAATTATTGGTAGTGCCACGGAAAACGGACGATATTTCAGTCAAAATACAGCCCCAAATGTTCTGGATTCCACCAATAATTCAAATCCTATACTGAATCACCGGCAATTGGATTCTCTCAAAACCCTATCCAATTTGAGCTACATCAAGTTGAAGGTTTCCTTAAATTCATACACAACTGTAGGACTTGCCATACAAAACGACGCAAATGAAAAATGGGGAGATTTGATCAATGCCTACTTGAAGTTTCAATTAAAAAACTCAGGTTTCACCTGGGTAATTGGTAAATATTTGGTGATGCAAAATCAAGGACACGTAAGTACAGCTCCATTTCCTGTTGGCCGATTGTATGCCATGGAAAGTTGGCAATATTCACTGCAACAAATTCAAGGCGTGGGCGGTTTTAATGAAGATGTTGGGTTTTGGGGGATGGCTTTGCAATACGAAATTCTCCAATCGCGTTATTTCCATTTAAAGGGTATTACGCATACGGGTTTTCGAAAACTAGATGCCGTAATTCGCGATTCTTTGAGGTATTTCGAACGGCAACAATGGGGCGGAATTCATGTTTCTGAAACGGAGCGATTTCGCCAAAACAGCATTAGCCAAACGGCAGTATTTCAAAGCATTGCATTTCAAACCAAACATTGGAACACCAACGCATCATTGGGTATTTACCGTCATTCCATCCCCCGAAAAAGTCAAAACCAACTAAAAACCATGGATGTAAATGCGGAATGGGCTGCAAGTGCTGATTTCTGGCGGGGAAAGTGGAATGGCTCTTTGGCTTGGGATGGTACGAATTTTTCTAAATATTTGGCGGCGTACTTTTTATGGAATTCTGAAATTCAATGGGGTTGGAAATACGAGCATTTGCCGGAGTATTTTTACTCTGTGGAATTATCACCTTATACCTATTACAATCGCGGTAAGCCAATATTAACGGCAGGTTTGGATTGGAAATTGAATCCGACCTGGCAACTTAAAATTCGACAAACTTCGCAGGATTATTCATTTTGGGGGATGGCCTTGGATGGTAAAATCCTCAAGCATTCTATACTACAAACGCGATGGGAACCTCAAAATCACCGTATAAAATTAGGAGTAACGCATGAATTAAATAGAAACCATGAATTTCGATATCAGATTCAAATAAATGATTCATTTTCATCCAATCCACAATTTTATAGCTCCTGTGTTTGGAAATTTAAAAGCAAGTGGGCGGATTTATGGTTTCAATATTCCCAGTTTCAAACCCAAGATGAATTGTACTATGCAAGTATTCCGTCAATCACACAAAACTGGACTTCACGGGTATTCTCTGGAAGCGGGCAGTTTTTATCAGTCCGTTTAAAATGTAAAATTGACTCTAGAGTTCATATACTCTTTCAATGCGATTGGATGAAAAAAAAGATAGCCGAACCCCTGAATAGCCAACAATTACCCCGTATTTTTGTTCAACTGAATATACAATGAAACGACATACTAAACTCAGCGTAAATATTAATAAATTCGCCACCATTCGCAATGCACGAGGAGGCAATAATCCAGACTTGATTCAAGTTGCAAAGGATTGTCAAAATTGGGGAGCGGAAGGCATTACCGTACACCCCCGTCCCGATGAACGACATATACGATATCAAGATGTTTACGATTTAAAGTCCGTAGTAACCACTGAGTTCAACATCGAGGGATATCCTTCTCCTGACTTTATTCAACTGATTCACGACATCAAACCAGAACAAGTTACACTGGTACCTGATCCACCAAATGTTCTTACTTCGAATGCAGGATGGGATACAGAAAAGCATTTGAGCTTTTTAACCGATGTAATCGCCGATTTAAAAAAGAGTGCACAACGAGTGAGCGTATTTTTGGAGGCAGACCCAAGATTGGTAGAATTTGCCAAGAGAGCGGGTGCTGATCGAATTGAACTTTATACGGAATCATACGCCCATGGTTATGCCACGGATCGCGATTTAGCCATTAAGCCATTTATCACAACGGCTTTAGAAGCTGAAAAATGTCAAATAGGACTGAATGCTGGACATGATTTGGATTTAAATAATTTACACTTTTTATCCGAATCACTACCCAATTTACTTGAGGTCTCGATTGGACATGCTTTAGTATGTGATGCTTTATATCACGGACTTCAAAACACCATTCAAATGTATTTATCGAGATTAACCATGGATGAATAGAGTAATATGACCCGTTTCAACATATCCATACTTCGAAGAAAGAAATTTCTACTTGCTTGTGTTTTTATCCTGCTTTTTTCTCCAAAAGCTTCGTTGGGTTGGGGATTTGAACCGCATAAACGAATCAATAGAACGGCTTGTTTGTTATTGCCTAAACCCTTATTCGGCTTTTATAAAAAGCACATTGAATACATGACAGAACATGCAGTGGATCCAGATAAACGACGGTATACAGATTCCAATGAAGCGGTTCGTCATTACATTGATTTAGAAGATTATCAAGAATTTGTACTTCCCATCGATAGTATTCCCTGGGGATATGATTCCGCTATTGCTAAATATGGGAAATTGCATCTGAATACCTACGGTAATTTGCCTTGGAACATTTTCTTTACCATTCACTCTCTGAAAAAAGCATTTGAACGACAAGACATAAATGCCATTTTAAAGTTAAGTGCAGATTTAGGTCACTATGTAGCAGATGCACATGTTCCATTGCATACAACATCCAATTACGACGGACAATTAACCAATCAAAAAGGAATTCACAGTTTATGGGAAACCTTGACTCCCACCTTGTTCATGGATACTTTACTCGTTTTAAATTATTCTCCAGAGTTTTTGAATCCACTTATGCCATCCATTTGGAACATGATTCATGAAAGTCACGAATTGTTACCCACTGTTTTTTCTGGAGAAACCAAGACCAAGAGTCAATTGGCTGAATCTCAAATTATGGAGTTGAAGCAAGACAAGAACCAAATGAAACAACAATATAGCAGCACTTTCATTTCTACATATCACCAAACCCAACAAGGTGCGGTAGAAGCTCGCTATATGCAAGCGAGCAAATCAGTCGCAAACTGCATATATACCGCTTGGATTTTGGCTGGTGAACCTCAACTGCCGCTATAATATGGAGGTGTTATTGTTTTATTACACGATTGTAGAAGGAACCCTTATCAGAATTCACTACAATGATGTAAACGCCTGCAGACAAATCCCCCAAACTCAAACTAGATTGCACTGTTTCTATTTTACGAACCAATGATCCTGATGTATTGAAAATCTCTACCGAAGTGGTATTGTACATCTCCCATGAAATCGTGTTTTGTGTGGGATTCGGATAAAATTGGATGCTTCTATTCTTCTGCAATTTAGACGTAGAAACTATATCATTGATTTTAACAGAGTAATAAGCAGTATCACTTCCATTATCATTTTTCGCAATGCAATGAATCAAATAACTCCCTGTTTTCTTATACGAATGAATAAAGTATCGTTGATTTAAGTTGGAATCAGTACTATTATCACCAAACTTAAAATAATATTGAGCGTTTAGCGCTCCCTTATAGTTTATAAAAACGTGATTATAGATTACGGTATCTATATCAAAATCACAAATGGGAGTTTTAGAAAGTTCAATAACATTTCCGGCAAAATTTGAAATTACTACATTTCCTAATTTGCGAAATCCAAAATCTAAATCAGTCATATCCACCAAAGGACCTGGAGAAATGAATCGTGCACCATTACCAGCATAAAAAACGTTTCGGGAACCACCAGCTGAAGAGAAAAAGTTCTCATTTCTTGCCCAAACCAAGTCGCCAGCCAATGTGAATTCAGCAGCATATTTCCCCGCTTTGATCGGATACTTGTATGTAGCAGATGGATCAATATCCACCATTTCGTTACTTCCATTTAAATCGCCATTATCACCAAATATGAACAAAAGTGAATCTCCGTCCGAATAAACACCTGTTACTCCATTGGGAAATCCTGATGTATTAATTTGTTTGTTCTTTGGAGAGTAAGTAAACAGGGAAACACCATCTCTTGAATTTTTCAATGGACATTTTTTCCAAATTAAATTCGGCGCATCAAGAGCAACAGAATCAAAATAACCTAGGAACCAATACCCATCCTTTAATCGTCCATAATTTATTATTTTAGGAAATTGTTTTTGATTGGGAATTGCAAATTGCACTTCATTCACAGCCCAAATTTGTATATCCAATTTCATCCAATACAAATAGCTTTTTTCCCTAGAAAAACCATTGGGTTTTGAAATACTAACAACATTATTGTTATTTAATTTATAGATGAGACTATGCGGAAAAAAATTACCACTAATGGATTTAGATTCATACACACCTGCTAAAATTAAATCCTTTTCATCCCCGCCCGTTATGAAGCAACTTCTAGAATCTACGGAGTTCGGTATAGTACCGCTAATCCAATTTTTTATAGCTGCATCTCCCAAATCATATTGCAATACAAATGCTGTAACTTGAGAGTCTAATAATTGACCCGTTTGGGGAATTTTTTTATATGTTTTTAAACTCGGATAAGGCCAGTAAGAATTTCGAAACGACAACACGTATTTTGTTTCATTGGCCCATATTAAATCCGTACTCATTCCGTATTTTTCTACATGTTTATTTTCCAACTTGACACTTCCGAATTTATCAAAATTGAGTAAGACATAACTGAATGAATCCGACGTGCAATTCCAAGAATTTATATGAACACCATGGTTAGTGAAACAGTTTAGACTATCACTTTTCACCTGGAGATAAACCAATAAACGATCTCCTGCTGTCTTAGTGTTTAATAAATTTAGACCTCCTATCTTACCATTCATATTGGCAATGGAAATAGTTAAATTCCAAACAATGGAATCATTTTCCATAAAAAACAATAAAATATCCTGATTGGTCTTAGTTTTCAAATTACTAGCATTCCTAGACTTTTTATCGATTCCACCCAACACCAAACTGTCCATCTTTAGGGTTGATGAACTTGTTAGTGCCTTACCCGAAACTGTCCAATAATATTGCCTCTTACCTTCTGAACTTTTGATTGGATTTACGATGTTATTTTCAAACAAATTTGAAACTGCATCATTAGAAAATAAACCATATTGATAATAATTACTAGTTTTTTGGGCAAAAAGCGATTCAAAAAAGATCAGACTAAAAAACAGTAAAATGGGTCTCATGATTAGATTTGGTAAAATACCTAAATCTAATATAAGTAAAAATCACGAGAATTCACTCGAATTTATTGGATTTTGGCAGGTGAACCTCAACTGCCGCTATAATATGGAGGTGATTTGAATTATCAAATGGTATTCCACAACCTATTAATTCGCTAGAATTCGAGCTTCTATGCGGCGATTCTTTGCACGACCTTCTTCAGTTTCATTGCTTGCAGCTGGTTTGCTTGATCCATACCCTTTAGAAACAATGCGATCCGCAGAAATTCCTGCATTTACCAGATACAATTTAACCGCAGTAGCTCGATTTTCAGAAAGCGTTTTATTCCGAATTTCGGTACCCGTGTTGTCTGTATGACCTGAAATCTCCAGTTTCATTTTGGGATTGGAATTCAATAACCACAACATCGTTTTTAACTCCACTTCGCTCTCGGGTTTTAAATCAAATTTGTCTACATCAAAGAAAATATTATTCAATGTAATTACCTGATTCAACTTAAGGGGACTCAACAAAGCAGTCACTTCAAAGGGATTGTTCAATTCCGTTTGGGTAGGTTGAAAATTTCTTGAATCAAATAAATATCCCGACCTACTGGAATGCAATGCATAATTCTTGCCTGCAACGATGGGTATCAAAAACTGTTGAACACTGTCTTCGTATAGCGTTTTTTGCGTTATTAAATCTACTAAACGCACTTTAGCCACCAATGGTGCTTTCGTTTCTGCATCTCGAACTATGCCTCTCAAATAACTTACCGGCGATGGTTTGAACTTCTCAGGTAAGTACATTTCATATATATCCAACCCGCCAAATCCTCCTGGACGTGCACTAGCGAAATAGGCCTTTTCAGCTAAAGCATCCACATAAAATCCCACGTCGTCAGACTCCGTATTCACCCCCACACCTAAATTAGTTGGTTTCGACCATTGATCTTGATCATCCAATCGAGCAATGAACAAATCATGTCCTCCGTAACCGGGATGGCCATTACTTGAAAAATACAATGTTCTTCCATCGTAATGAATAAACGGGGCTTCCTCATCTGAAGATGTATTTATTTTGGGACCTAAGTTTTTGGGGGATGTCCACCTGCCTCGAACTTTTCTAGATACCCACAAATCTTTCCCGCCGAATCCTCCGGGACGAGAACTTGCAAAAATCAACATTTGACCATCTCCGCTCACAGAAGGTTGTGCATCCCATGAAGCAGAATTAACGGCATCACCTAGGTTGGCTCTAGGTCCCCACATTTTCAGTTGATTGTTTTTCAATTCCAGCTCGGCTTCAGCTGTGGTATATGGGGCTATTTTTGAAACAAATAAATCACAGCTACCAAAACCTCCTTGATTGCAAACCGTAAAATACAACTCTTCGTTTAATGAAGGTCCCATATAAACAGAGGTTGTTCCCTCATTTTCCCAAGTATTGATTTTCCCAGGAGCACGGCGCGCTTTACTCCAAGTGTATTTTGAACTAGTAGAAACCAATTGAGCGTC
This sequence comes from uncultured Rhizobium sp., assembly GCA_964592635.1. Classification (GTDB taxonomy): domain Bacteria; phylum Bacteroidota; class Bacteroidia; order NS11-12g; family UBA955; genus VMCP01. The sequence continues at coordinate 1,746 of CAZQFZ010000038.1, read as the reverse complement.
TTTTGCACCCATGTTGGAATTTGCAACCGAACTTGAACCCG
>CAZQFZ010000038.1:0-1605 GCA_964592635.1 uncultured Rhizobium sp. | reverse complement strand
AATTCCGCCGACTCATATTCCATATAAGCCTGTTCTTGCAGTTTCATGCACTTAGGCTTCGATTGTGCCCAAAGCTCATTACCACTGATAATACTCAATACTACTAAAACCCACTTACCCATTTTAATTTATCTAATTCGCTACCCCTAAATTATTTCCATTTAATCGTTTTCAAAACATGCTGAACATCCTTCTCCAAGAATTTAAAAACAGGCATAATCGAGTCCGGCTCAGTTTGTACGTTGAAATACAATGCACCTCTTAAAAAATGCTTGGCACTGTCTGTTACATAAAAGTTCAAATTACTCGCTGTATTTCCTTCTATATGAAAAATAACACCATGTAATTTAGGATTGTATAGTTCTACTGGATCTTCAACAATATCTTCCGCTTTTTGTAAGTGCTTATTCACCAGAGAACGAGTATCATTCACCATGGAATCGTAATCCGCCCAGTTGGAAAACGGATAATAGGTCATGTGAAGTGTTGCATTTAATTCAGGAAAATCCACATTATACCAATGCTTACCTCGGTTTCTTGCATCCTCAGATATCTTAGCGTATTGGGGAATTTCAAATTCGTAGGGAGAACCTGCAATTACAGCAGCCTTATATACTTTTTCAGGTAGTTCAATTTTGGGAAAAGCATGCGGTTTTGGCACATAATTGTCATCGCCTCCACAGGAAACCATCCCCCAAAAAACAGAAATACCCAAAACTAATTTTAATCGATTCTTCATGATTGTTTCACTATTTATTAGTTCTCATCGGAAGTAAGTTCTTCCCGTTTTTCAGGCAAAATCACCCTCACTTTCTTTACTTTCTTCAAATCCGCTGATTCCACGCGAAATTTCAATCCGTTGATCTCGGCACTTTCACCTCTTTTGGGGATGCGACCAATTTCTTCCGTAATTAAACCCGCCAAAGAATCCGCGTCATAGTCCTTGTCTGTGAAAAAATCAACGGGCAAATCCATCTCTCGTAAAAAGTCAATAACCAGTGTTTTACCGTCAAAAACGTATGTATTTTCACCAAATTTTTGATATTCTTCAGAAATTTCGTCAAATTCATCATTTAATTCGCCAAATACTTCTTCGAGCAGATCTTCAAGTGTCACCAATCCCGATGTTCCACCAAACTCATCCACCACAATAACCATGTGCAAACGCTTTTGCTGCAATTCGTTCAATAAATCATCGATGGGCTTATTTTCGGGGACGTAATACGGCGGATAAATCAACGACTGCCAATTATATTCCGCGTGTTCATCCAAATAAGGCAACAACGATTTTACGTTTAAAATACCCAAAATTTCATCGGGCGTTTCTTTATACACTGGCATTCTTGAATACCCGTTTTCACGCACAAAATTCAGCACTTGATGAAAATTCATTTCCGACGAAATTGCCGCCATATCCAAACGCGAACACATGATTTGCTTCACTTGAATGTTCGCCATATTCACTATTCCTTTGAGAATTTCCTTTTCTTGAGCGGCATCGTCTTCATCTGTAGTTAAATCTATGGCTTGTGAAATTTCTTCGGTAGTAATTGTCGGTCCGGTGGATTTAGCGTTCTTTTCCAACAAATAACCCAGTTTCTCCAA
>CAZQFZ010000037.1:17405-20906 GCA_964592635.1 uncultured Rhizobium sp. | reverse complement strand
AACGATCGATTTGGATATTCTGTTGCCATTGATGGAGACTATGCAATAGTTGGTGCTTATCTAGAAGACAATCTTTACGGAAGTGGCGGACAATCGTATAAAGACGCAGGCGCGGCGTATATTTTAAGTAATAAAAGCGGAAAATGGACAGTGGTTCAAAAAATCACTTCCAAGGATAATGCGGTTGAAGATATGTTCGGTTTTTCCGTTTCCATTTCTGGAAACATTGCGGTTGTTGGTGCCCCAGGTAAAAACACAGTAATAACAGGAGGAACTGTAGTTTCCGATGTTGGAGCTGCTTATATTTTTGAAAACCAATCAGGAACTTGGACACAAGTTAATAAAATAATGGCCTCTGATAGAGAGGGTACTGACGAATTTGGAACTTCTGTTGGTATATCTGGTGACTTTATCATTGTTGGAGCTCCCTATGAAGACCAAGCTTTGAACGGTTTAACCACTTCCAATAAAGGATCAGCGTATATTTTCACTAAGGGGGAAAATGGTTGGAATCAACTTCAAAAAATAGTTGGATCTCAATTATCTACAGGTGCTAATTTCGGATGGACAGTAGCTATATCAGGTGATTATGCCATTGTGGGTGCGCCTAGAGAACAAGTCATCATTAGTGGAAGTTTAACTAAAGATGTCGGCGCTGCATACATTTGGAAAAAACAAACATCTGGAAATTGGTCAGAGTTAAAAACACTTACAGCTTCAGATAGAACAACTGCCGATGAATTTGGTAATTCAGTATCTATTTCTGGGGATATTGCCATTGTAGGAGCCATGTTAGAGCAGCACAATGAAAAAGGAGCAGATAAACTTGTTGCCGCAGGTTCTGCATATATTTTTGAGAAGAATTCAGACAAATGGACACAATCCCAAAAGATTGTCGCTCCTGATAGAGAAACTGATGATATGTTTGGAGTTTCAGTTTCAATATCTGGCGAATATGCCATTATTGGAGCTCACAAATCAGGTTCCGCTTACGTTTTTAGAAACACTAAAGGTACCTGGACCCATGCATCAAAATTAGTCGCTTCTGACAGTGATGGAGGTGATTTGTTTGGATACGCTGCGGCAATTTCTGGAGACCATGCTTTGGTGGGCGCCTACTTTGACGATAAAAATGCGAATGGAACCAATTCGCTTATCGCCGCCGGCTCAGCATATTTCTTCAAGAATTGTATTGTTCGAAAACGCGATACTCAAACCGTTTGTAACGCATTTACTTGGATAGATGGTAAAACATACACTGAAAACAATAGCACAGCTACCTACACGCTTACAGGTGGTGCTGCTAGTGGCTGTGATTCCATTGTTGAATTATACCTCACCGTAAATAAAGTTTCGGATATTAATACTACGGTTTCGGGTACAACTATTTCAGCCAACAATTCACTAGCTACCTACCGTTGGCTGAATTGCAGCAATAACTACTCTCCCATTCCCGGACAAACAAACTCTTCGTTTCAACCAGAGGTCAATGGAAGCTATGCCGTTGAATTAATCGAAAACAAATGTATTGATACCTCGCTTTGCGTGGAAATTACAACCCTTGAAGTTATTGAAAATGAAATGGGCTGGAATTTTCTTATTTTCCCCAATCCAACTAAAGATAACATTTCCATAGATTTAGGAAAAGTTAGTAGTAAATCTGAAGTGATTATTATGGATTTTGGGGGACATGAATTGGAGCACAAATTGTATTTCAACTCGCAAAAATTCAATATTACCATTCCTGAATCTCCCGGAATTTACATAGTGAACATCATCGCCGATGGCAAAAAAGCGGTTATCAAAGTGGTGAAAAATTAAACTCCTAAAAAACATAAGCTTAAACATGCACTTTTAATTTCGCATATTCGCACTATGGAAATTGTAAACTTCACTGAATTTAGATCTAATCTTAAAAATGGGCTAGAAAAAGCGGTTGATGATGTGTGCGACATCGTAATCAAACGTAAAAATGGTAAGGATTTGGTTTTAATTTCCTTGGACGAATACAATTCCTTAAAGAAATCAGCCTAATTATTAACACGAAAGAACAGAGACGTACTTCTGAAATCAATAAAAGAATTAGAATCAGGGAATGGAGTTCATCAAGAATTGATTGATTAAATGAAACTAATTTGGTCGTCAATTTGATGTTGTAACTCCGGTTGCTTTTATTGTATCAATTCTCCGTTCCAAAGTCGCTGTAAAAATACCCGCCAAGGCATCAAATGAATATCACCCACCATCCTCTCAATGGGATCTAAGCTAACTAATATTTGCTTTTGAGTAACATATTCTTCCGAAAAACTCCTCAAACCTTTGAGGTGTTTAGAATTCACATTATCGGTTCCTTTTACTTCAATGCTAACTTGGTTATCACCCAGTATAAAATCCACCTCAATTTGACTTACCGTTCGCCAATAAGAAATAGAATAATCAAGTTCTGAATATTTACTGTGTGCATGTAATTCTTGGTAAATAAAATGTTCAAATACATGTCCAAAAGCTTCTGTACCAGGCTCAATTATTCCTCGCTTCAATAGATTATTAGGAATACCCAAATCGAAAAAATAGAACTTCGGAGATTGAATAACTTTTCGCTTGGGCTTCTTTTGGTAAACGGGCACGAATCTCCCAATTAATGTATCTTCCAATATTTGAAAATACTCCCGTATAGTATTATGACTTACACCACAATCTGATGCAATATTGGAATAATTAACTTGTTCCGCATTCGAAAATGCTGCCGCTCTAAGAAACTGAGAAAACGCCTGAACGTTCCTTATTTTTGCTTCAGCAACTATTTCATCATTCAAATAATTACCTATATAGGCATCCATTAGTTTCTTTGAATTAGAACTCAAATAATGCCTAGGCAATAAACCATTGTTCAATGCCTTATCCAATTGAAAATCGTCAATTTCAGCAGACACTAACGGATACAACTCATACCTCAACGCCCTACCGCCTAAAAGATTGGCTCCAGATCGTATTATTTTACGCGGACTTGAACCACTCAGTATAAATTGTACCTGCTTATTCACCATTAACCAATGAATCTCATCCAACAATCCAGGAACTTTTTGGATTTCATCAATCACCACTAGCTTGGCCTGATCAGCAACATGGACCATTTCTCTAAGTAATTGTGGTTGCGCAGAGAACCTTCTAAATACATCCGACAACAATAGATCTATCCATATTGCATCTGGAAACATCTGTTTCAATAGTGTACTTTTCCCAGTTTGTCTTGCCCCCCAAAAGAAAATACTTTCACTACCTATACCTTTAAATACTTGCTTTCTTACATACATATTACATAAATATCTATTAGTCAATTACTTAAATACCAATATACTTGCAAATATAACAATTTTTTGTAGTTACTACTTACAATTTTACATATTTTTCGTAAGTACTACTTACAATATAATACTGTTTTTGTAAGCAAGAATGATGATTCTACACTTATCCTACTAGTATTACTTAAAACTCGTCCTT
>CAZQFZ010000037.1:14911-17305 GCA_964592635.1 uncultured Rhizobium sp. | reverse complement strand
TCGCGCTCGCCTTTTTTTTGACCCACCGATTTTGTATCTTTGCACTTTACCCAAAAACATGCAGAAGATATTGTACACCAAAACCGATGAGGCCCCAGCATTAGCCACTTATAGCCTTTTGCCAATCGTTAAATTCTTCACCGAAAAAGCGAAAATTCAAGTCGAAACCAAAGACATTTCTTTGGCAGGACGTATCCTCGCTAATTTTCCCGATTTCCTCTCTGAAGAACAAAGAATTAGCGATGACCTCAATATGCTAGGTGAACTTGCGAAAACTCCCGAAGCCAATATCATTAAACTCCCCAATATCAGCGCTTCTATGCCCCAGTTACACGCTGCAATCGCTGAATTACAAGCCGCTGGTTTTGCAGTTCCAAGCTATCCCTCGGAACCTAAAAACGACCAAGAAAAGGACATCAAACAACGCTACGATAAAATCAAAGGTTCTGCCGTTAACCCTGTCCTTCGTGAAGGTAACAGCGATCGTAGAGCTCCCAAATCCGTAAAAAATTACGCTCAAAAACACCCACATTCCATGGGTGCATGGTCTGCTGATAGCGCATCACATGTTGCAAGCATGACCGATGGCGACTTTTATGGCACAGAAAAAAGCATCACATTAAACGAAGAATGTACTGCTGATATCGTTTTCACCAGCGCATCCGGTGAAAAAACTACGCTTAAATCGGGATTAAAATTGAAAGCAGGCGAAATAATTGACTCCGCTGCCCTATCCCTCAATAAATTAAAAACCTTCATTCAAGAACAAATAGAAGATGCGAAATCCAAGAACGTATTGTTCTCCGTTCACTTGAAAGCAACCATGATGAAGGTGAGTGACCCCATACTTTTCGGTGCTTTTGTGGAAGTGTTTTTCAAAGACGTTTTCAATCAGTATGCTTCTGAATTTGCATCCCTAAATATCGATCCTAACAACGGTTTGGGTGATGTATTGAATAAAGTAAACACGCTCCCCGATCCCAAAAAATCAGAAATACTTGCCGCTTTTGACCGCGCTATAAATGAAGGTCCGGCTTTAGCCATGGTAAACTCCGATAAAGGAATCACCAATTTGCACGTCCCCAGCGACGTAATTATCGATGCTTCCATGCCAGCCATGATCAGAACCTCAGGGCGCATGTGGAATAAAGAAGGCAAAGCTCAAGATACGAAAGCCGTGATTCCAGATCGTTCTTACAGTGGAGTCTATCACGCTACCATTGAATTTCATAAAAAACACGGCGCATTGAACCCCAGCACCATTGGAAGTGTGAGCAACGTAGGACTTATGGCTCAAAAAGCCGAAGAATACGGATCCCACGATAAAACCTTCCAAATTGCTGATTCAGGTAAAGTTGAAGTCGTTATCAATGGTGAATCGGTTATGGAACAATCGGTTGAAAAAGGCGATATTTTCAGAATGTGCCAAGTTAAAGACGCACCGATTAAAGATTGGGTAGGATTGGCAGTTAAACGTGCGCGTGCTACTCAAACTCCTGCTGTTTTCTGGTTGGATTCTAACCGTGCTCACGACCGCGAATTGATCAAAAAGGTGAATGCGTATTTACCCGAATTTAATCCCGAAGGACTTGAAATATTGATCCTTTCTCCTTCCGAAGCTACCACGTATAGTTTTGAACGAATGGTAAAAGGTTTAGACACCATATCGGTAACAGGCAATGTGTTGCGCGATTACTTAACTGACCTTTTCCCCATTTTAGAATTGGGAACTTCAGCAAAAATGTTGTCGATTGTTCCTTTGATGGACGGCGGGGGATTGTTTGAAACCGGTGCCGGTGGATCAGCTCCAAAACACGTAGAACAATTTATAGAAGAAAACTATTTGCGTTGGGATAGCTTAGGCGAATTCCTAGCATTAGCCGTAAGTTTGGAACATTTCGCTGACAAGTTCAACAACACGAAAGCAGCTGTTTTAGCTAAAACCCTCGATGCGGCAACCGCAACGTTCTTAAACGAAGACAAGAGTCCTACACGTAAGATTGGAGGAATTGATAACCGCGGATCACATTTCTATCTAGCTCTGTATTGGGCGCAGGAATTGGCAAAACAAACCGAAGATTTGGAATTGGCAAGTCAATTCGCTCCTGTAGCTGCAAGTTTGACTGAAAACGAATCAACCATTGTGTCTGAACTCAATGCGGTTCAAGGTAGTAAGGTAGATATCGGGGGATATTATTTCATGAACGACGAAAAAGCGAGTCGCGCCATGCGCCCATCAGCAACGCTGAATGGAATCATAGGATAAAATCTAGATAATTAAGCGGATGCACCACTTCAAAATGGGCATCTGAATAGGCCTTCTGCCATTGAGCAGGGGGCCTTACTTTTTTCAGGTGACTCCAAATTGACGGAATTCATATAAATTCCGACAAT
>CAZQFZ010000037.1:6661-14811 GCA_964592635.1 uncultured Rhizobium sp. | reverse complement strand
ACAACTGGAATACCGTACTTCTTGAGTTGGGTGAAAACATATTCATCGCGACGTTTACAATCTTCCAAACTCACACCCAACTTGCCCAATTTGTCCGTTTCTAAAATATCCACTCCCGCCAAATAAAAGGCGAAATCCGGCTTTTCCTGACGAATCAATCCAGGTAACGTATCAGCAAGAATAGACAAATATTCAGGTCCCAAAATTCCATCCCTGAGCCCGATATCTAAATCCGAATTTTCCTTGCGCGACGGATAATTTGATGCTCCGTGCATACTAAACGTAAAAACTCGCGGTTCTTTTTCCATAATTTTTGCAGTACCATTACCCTGATGCACATCCAGATCGATGATGAGAATTTTTCGAACTACTTTATTCCTAATCAACCAATTGGCAGCTGTTGCCATGTCATTGAGTAAGCAAAATCCTTCTCCCCGATCGGCAAATGCATGATGTGTCCCACCTGCAACATTCAGCGAAACACCCGTTTCTAAAGCAAAAGAGCAGGCATCTAGGGTACCTTGGGTAATAATTAATTCTCGTTGGATGAGTTCGGGGGACTGGGGGAAGCCGATGGCTCGCTGCTCCTTGTAGCTGAGCTGCTGTAGAATCAACTTTTCGTAATACGCAGCATCGTGGGTATTCAGGATTATCTCTTGAAAACAAGGTTGGGGAGAGAAGAAATTCTCCTGAGCAAACGTTCCTTCATACATGAGTTGTTCCGGAATGAGCTCGTATTTCTGCATCGGGAAACGGTGATTTTCCGGCAATGGGTGCGCATAAATGGGATCGAAAGCAATTTTAATCATGGAAATCAAATATCAAGGAAATCAATCAAGGACCTGAGAAATAAAACGGGTTTCATAGGAACAGTGCTGAATTTAGTAAACTAAATTAGTCCAAAATATAACTCTTTTACTGTGCTAAAGTTTTGTAATTTTACAATTTATCATGCGATCTGAACAATTACACGCGCTACGAAGCGAAATCCCCTTAGATACCGAGCGAAACTCCCTCGAAATTGAGCAATTTCAGAACAATTGCCTTCGTCCGATTTTAAAATATCAACACGATGCTATTCTACTTTATTTCGAATCTCAAATTGCGGAACTGGAAGTCACCAAATCAAAGAAAGACCAAGAAAACCTGATTAAATTACGTTTTCAAAAGGACATCATCACGCGCAATGTGCTTATTGGGATGGTTTTGGGATTGATGACTGTGGATGAATTAACGTTTTACACTCAAAACAAAAATGAGCTTTCCCGAAGAATCGTAACCATGCTAACACAACGGATGACGGGAGAATTGAAAGTGCGGCTCGTATAAAGAATTGTGTTGAAACATCTGGTTCAATTACTTAGTCGCACTGCTACCCTTTTGATTCTTTTTTAAAAAAATTGTTCAGAAAGTTCTGGGCAGTATCCAATGAGTTTCTAAAAACTGGCCTTTATTGTTTAATAGATAAATTCAACTTAACTCACCAAAAGTGTATTCATTTACACTTTTAGGATGCAAAAAGTGTTATAATTTACATTTTTAAGATGTTAAGCGAAATAAATGGCTCATTAATCCATGTATAATTCTTTCTACAGAAGTACTACGGTACTACTTCGGTACTTGTTCGATACTTGTTATCAAAACTTGCATTTTTTACAAGTTTTGATAATTAAACAAATAAAAGTCTCAGATTACCGATTCATCAATAGCCAATTAAATACATTAAGATGAATAATTCCATTGCGACTTAATGTAAATGAATCGCTTGTTAAAATGTATTTAGGATAGTTATCATTAACTTTTTCCAACGCTCCAAACTCTCGTTCAACCATTTCCGGAGCACCTAACTCCCATGCAACTTGATAATATTCAATATTTCCTGTATTTGATTTACAAACAAAATCAACTTCACTGTTGCGATTAGCCCCGACCCAAACTTTATACCCTCTACGGAGCAGTTCTAAATACACTACATTTTCTAATATATGTCCTCTGTCGGAAGTACGTTCCCTACCAGATAATACATTCATAATACCCAAATCAACTAAATAATACTTCTCTTGGGTAGCTAGCTGTTTTTTCCCTTTTAGGTCGAATCGATTTACAGGATAAAAAACGAAACTGGAAACCAGATGTTCTAGATATTTTTCTACGGTTAAATGGTGGATATTTTGTCCATCCTGCTTCAAAGATTTTGAAATACTACTAGGAGAAAGTAAATTTCCAATATTAGTTGCAACAAACTTCAGTACATTCAAAAACGCTCGTTTCTCATTGATCTTAAATCTTTGTGAAATGTCTTTTTCAATTATCGTAGTAATGATTGCATCCAGATATTCATAAATTTTATCGTACCCCAATTCCCTCAATTCAATTCCCTTGGGCAGGGATGTTTCATTTACGTATTCAAAGAAAAATGCTTCATAATTCAAATAATTATTGGAAACATCAACACTACGGGAAACTAAATATTCGTAAAAAGAAAAGGGTAATATAGAAATTTCAATATATCGTCCACTTAAAAGTGTTGCCAACTCACTACTAAGTAAAAAAGCGTTTGATCCTGTAACGTATACATCGACTTGCTCCGATGCAAACAGACCATCAATTAATTTCTCAAAATGCAGAATATTCTGTACTTCATCTAAAAACACATAATTAGGAATCCCAATTTGGAGTTTATTCTTAATTTCAAAATAAAGCGTATCCGAATTCTTATTTATATAATTTTCAGGTAATTCAAAATTATAAAACTGAATCTGTGTAGATTCAACTCCTGAATGGAGTAATTGATCTCTATACATTTGTAGTAAAGTAGACTTACCCGAACGTCTTAATCCAGTAACCACTTTGATCAAATCTTGGTTACGATAAGCTTCAAGTTTATCCAGATAAAAAGATCTATTTACATAATTCACAAATCAAATGTACAGATAAATTATCAAAACTTGCAAAATTTGCAAGTTTTGATAATTGCTATTTATAAAACACCATTTGCCTAATTAATTCTTCAATAGGGATCTTAACAACTGTATCTCTTCGAATTCAAAGATTCAACGGGTATGATTTTCACTATCAACACCAACCATATTCTTCGAATCACCACCAATTAACCACACATCCCACCATTTCCCATCAACTTTCCGTATCTTGCTTTTTAAATGATGCGGAAAGTTGTTCTGATTTCTTGCTTAGTTGCCACTGCAATTGAGTTTGGGTTCACTATTCAGAATCCCAGTCAAAATCTTATTCAGAATCCCCAAAACACCAGCGCCCAGCACAACTCGTTCTTTCTTCGATTGGCCGATTCCGCCTATACCCTCACCCTCCAAAACGATACCTACGATCCTAGTTACACAGTCATCCCCTACCCCAATGGCGACGTCCCCAAAGACAAAGGAGTTTGTACCGATGTGGTCATTCGAGCTTACCGAAAGCTAGGCATTGATTTGCAAAAAGAAGTTCATCAAGATATGATTAAAAACTTCCAATTGTATCCCAAAAACTGGGGACAAAAACAGCCCGATAAAAACATTGATCATCGTCGTGTACCCAACCTCATGACATTTTTCAGTCGTTTTGGAACCACACTCAAAACATCCCCCGAAACCCAACTCTACAAACCGGGCGACATTGTGTGCTGGAAGTTTACGGGCGGTGCAACGCATATTGGCCTGGTGAGCAATTCTCTGTCGTTCGATGGCGAGCGCTATATGATTATTCATAATATTGGGGCAGGTCAAGTACTGGAGGATTGCCTGTTTAGTTTCCCAATTATTGGTCATTATCGATATTCGAAGTAAATTACTTTCATCCGCTTTAATAAAATTAATAAAATACATACCAAAAATTAAAAATTCTTGGTATAATTGCAAACATGCCTCACAGAATAAATACTAGAGCAACTATTCAAATTCTAACATATTTACTTATTCTGTGGATATCCAAATTACCTGCTGTAAGCAACAACTTACCCAAGTCCAACGGTTTTGTTAATGATTTCGCAGAAGTTTTCACAACTAAAGAGGAACGACAATTGGAAGATTCACTCCAATTATTTTATAAAAAAACCGGAATACAAATAGGGATTGCAATTGAGAACAGTTTAAACGGCAAGGATAAGTACGACAGGGCATTGGAACTCGCGCGGGGTTGGGGCGTCGGAAAAAAAGGAGAAAACACTGGGCTTTTGATATATATAGCTACAACGGAGCGTAAATATCATATTCTTGTGGCACAGGGTTTACAAGGCAAACTTCCCGATGGTTTAATTGGCGAAATGGCCAGAAATGAATTGGTGCCTTTTTTAAAGGAGAATGATTATTTCGGGGGATGCCAATCCATTATCAAATCAATTCAGCTAACTGTCCAAAATGATTTCAAGTACACTGCTGTAGCAGAACCATGGTACATTGAATGGATAATGATTCCAACCAATTGGATTGCGTGGTTATTAACTTTGGGTATTACCCTGGTAATAATTTCAATTTGGATTTGGGGAATTTTACCCAATTTAAAGCAACAATCATTGTTAAAAGCAGAACTAAATTCAACCAATCAATCCTATAAATCCGCGAAATCATGATCATTTTCATATTGGTTGGTATAATGATAATCCATTTAGTTTGGTTGGAACGCATTCAAAATGGAAATAAAGCGCGAATGCTGATGCTCGGTTTAGATCATAACTTGGTAAAACAACCCATTTTCAAAAAACACTTAACCTTCCTGAAAAATTTAACAACAGAAGATATTGAATCTATAAAATCACAACCTTTTAGTAAATCTAACTGGGATAAAATCCACAAAATTGTGGGGCTTCGCAACGTAGCAGTCATGACTGGATTATCCTTAAACGAAGTGTATAATCTTAGTCACTCAGAAATTGAATCCCGTTTTTCCAAATCAAGTAGTACATCTAGCCAATCAAACAGTTCTGATAGCGACTTTGGCGGTGGTGGTGGATTTGATGGCGGAGGCGCTGGAGGAAGTTATTAAAAAAACTTTGCAAAACCGTGTGGATAAGCTAAAAACACCACACAACAACACCACAAACAAAACTTATAAATCAAAACCTATTAATTAGAATACATTTTTTTCTATTCTACACAAAGATAGAATTCTATAACCATGAATAATAAGTAATTAACATTGAATCAATATTAAATACTTTTTCGATTAACCATGAAGGAAGCGAAGATCGTTTGTCTAAAATTAAATTCAAATGACAAAATAGTACATATGTAAAAAAAAGGGTTCACTTAATGTTGTTTTTCTTTGCAGAAACATAATTATAGGTCTCCTATGCTTAAATCACTTTACACAAAAATCATTTTTATTCTTTCATTTATTCTATTTTCCAACGTTACCGCGCAAAGCGGCGACATTAGCATTGGATTTGAATTTCTTGCAGGTCCACAATTTTCCTATCTCAACTTTTCTAACAACAGCCTCAATTACAAAACAACTTCAAATAACGATGTTAGGGTGGGACTAACCATCGGAGATTATGAAGGGTTTACCGGTTCCATTTTAATAGGCAAAAACAATTTTAAAAGTCAATATACGAATGAAGACATCACATCCACAATCGAACTAGGTTACACTATTATCGATGTACCTTTGAGATACAGTTTTGCTAACTATTCACTTTCCGATGCTGTAGAATCTGCATCGATTGGCGGCTCAATTTGGGTGAGAAATTACAGTTCACAAATCACCAACGACATGATAGTGCGAAACAGTCGCATGTTTCAATTAAACACTCTAGCCGTTTACGGTGACATCGTATTTAAGGGATGGGATTTAGATGAAGGAAAAGTGAACCCTTATATTTACTTCAGACAAACACTTGGAGGGATAGAAGTTTGGGACACTGATGAGGGAAGTAATTTTACTCAAATTGGTGCAGGTATTAAATTAAGCATGATATGGGATTGAGAAAATATACATTTATTCTACTTTTATTTGGCTTAGGTATTAAAAATACTCAGGCTCAAAGTATTTTAAAACAACATTTTGGCAGCATTTTAACTGTATCGCAAAACGATGATTTTAGTTTAGTGCATGGTAACAGTTTGCATCAAAACCAGAGTAACCAAATGCACTTAACTAGCCAATTTATCCATTCAGGCGTTAAAAAAATGGTTGTTAACAAGATTGCCTTTACCTTAATGCCTAATCCCACTTCCGGTATATTTCACGTAAAAACCAGTGCCACTATAGATCACATAAACGTTTACGATAATGCTGGAAGACTAGCTATGAAAACGGACTTCACCACAATTGACCTTTCTGATTTGGCAAATGGTCCATACACTATTAACATAAACACAACAGACAACATTTCAGTTTCGTCCATTCTTATACTTCAAAAATGAAAAACTTTCTATACTTCTTGCTTTTTATCGCAGCTGGTTTCAAAACCATCAATGCTCAAAACATTCCGAATGGAATTTCGTATCAAGCAGTAGCCATTAAAAAACAATCTACTGCCTTAGTAGGTGAAAATTCGAACCAAATATATTGGTCGAATAAAAACATTACCGTTCGCTTTTCTTTACTTGAAAGCGCTACTGGTCCGGTGCAATACACAGAATCCCATACTACCAAAACAGATGATTTTGGTGTATTCAGCTTAATTATTGGAAGAGGAACTGCACTTTCAGGTGCATTTAAAGATGTTAATTGGGCCAAAGGCGATGCACACTTAAAAGTAGAAATCGATTTCTTCAACAAAGGTCAATTCGAATTAATAGGAATTGAAAAATTCTGGTCCGTTCCCTATTCGCAATTCAGTATTTCCACCTTCGATTCTTTGAAAGTTACCAAGGTGGGAGATTCTCTAAAATTACAACTTGGAGAAAAAAATCCAATTACATTCTCATTGGCTGATAATGATAGCTCTCCATCAAACGAAATACAAACTCTCAGCCTTTTCGGAAATAACCTTTCACTAAGCAAAGGAGGAGGATCTGTAACTTTAGTAGATAACGATAAACAAAAGCTTTCAATCAGTCCTTCCAACGGCACAGTCATTTTGGAAAATGGTGGTTCTATCAATTTGCCCGACTCTTCTGCTATCAACGAGATCCAAACTGTGTCTTTAAGTGCTGGTAAAGGAACGATCTCGTTAAGCAACGGCGGTGGTAATATTCAATTGCCTGACTCTTCTGCTACCAACGAGATTCAAACCATTAGTTTGACAGGAAATACACTTTCTCTTAGCAATGGTGGAGGTTCTGTGAGTATAAACAATATTGACAAGCAGAAATTAACCATCAACAACACCAAAGGCACAATTACCCTTGAAAATGGTGGTACTGTTCAACTTGCTGACTCTTCTGCTACCAATGAGATTCAAACTGTATCTTTAAGTGCTGGTAAAGGAACGATCTCGTTAAGCAACGGCGGTGGTGACATCCAATTACCTGACTCTTCCGCTACCAATGAGATTCAAACCATTAGTTTGACTGGAAATACACTTTCACTTAGTAATGGTGGAGGTTCTGTGAGCATAAACAATATTGACAAGCAGAAATTAACCATCAACAACACCAAAGGTACTATTACACTTGAAAATGGTGGTACTGTTCAACTTGCCGACTCTTCTGCTACCAATGAGATTCAAACTTTGTCTTTAAGTACTGGTAAAGGAACGATCTCTTTAAGCAACGGCGGTGGTAACATTCAATTACCTGACTCTTCTGCTACTAACGAGATCCAAACTGTGTCTTTAAGTGCGGGTAAAGGAACAATCTCTTTAAGCAACGGCGGTGGTAACATTCAATTGCCGGACTCTTCTGCTACTAACGAAATTCAAACCATTAGTTTGACTGGAAATACATTGTCTTTGAGCAAAAGCGGCGGGTCTGTTACTATTACTGATAACGACAAGCAGAAATTAACCATCAACAACACCAAAGGCACCATTACCCTTGAAAATGGTGGTACTGTTCAACTTGCTGACTCTTCTGCTACTAACGAAATTCAAACTGTGTCTTTAAGTGCAGGTAAAGGAACAATCTCTTTAAGCAACGGCGGTGGTAATATTCAATTACCTGACTCTTCTGCTACTAACGAGATCCAAACTGTGTCTTTAAGTGCGGGTAAAGGAACAATCTCTTTAAGCAACGGCGGTGGTAACATTC
>CAZQFZ010000037.1:0-6561 GCA_964592635.1 uncultured Rhizobium sp. | reverse complement strand
TTACTATTACTGATAACGACAAGCAGAAATTAACCATCAACAACACCAAAGGCACAATTACCCTTGAAAATGGTGGTACTGTTCAACTTGCCGACTCTTCTGCTACTAACGAGATACAAACTGTATCTTTAAGTGCGGGTAAAGGAACAATCTCTTTAAGCAACGGCGGTGGTAACATTCAATTGCCGGACTCTTCTGCTACTAACGAAATTCAAACCATTAGTTTGACTGGAAATACATTGTCTTTGAGCAAAAGCGGCGGGTCTGTTACTATTACTGATAACGACAAGCAGAAATTAACCATCAACAACACCAAAGGCACAATTACCCTTGAAAATGGTGGTACTGTTCAACTTGCCGACTCTTCTGCTACTAACGAGATACAAACTGTATCTTTAAGTGCGGGTAAAGGAACAATCTCTTTAAGCAACGGCGGTGGTAATATTCAATTGCCGGACTCTTCTGCTACCAATGAGATTCAAACATTATCATTATCAAATGATACTCTTTCAATTTCTAACGGTAATAAACTAAAGATTGCAGGTTTAGGTACAGTAAATACCGGAGTAAGATTGGGTATTACAAGTAGTGGAACTTGGACTTGTCCTAGCGGAGTAACTAAAATCACAGTAGAAATATGGGGAGCTGCAGGTGGCGGTGGAGGTTCTGGTGTCGCTTCTCGTTGTCCAACTGGATGTATTGGTCAAACATTAACCTGGAATATAGCAGGTACTAACTTCACTGGTAATAAAGGTGGCGATGGTGGCGATGGTGGTGCAGGTGGTTATTATCGAAAAACAATTAATGTCACACCTGGACAAACATACAACATAGTAGTTGGAAAAGGTGGAGCAGGCGGAAACGGTGGTACTTCCACGGTGTTTAACGGTACAAATGGCAATGATGGCGGGAATAGCAGCTTTGATACATTAACAGCAGTTGGTGGTAAAGGTGGAGGAGGTGGCGTTTCCCTTAATAACTGTACTGCTAGCAATGGTGCTACAGGTACTAATGGAAGCGTAATAAATTACTCTACAAGCAATTACATCACAATACCCAAGAACACCACCCCGCGTTCATTTATTCCAGCTGGCTATTTGAATGACGTGGTTATACCAACAAGTACTTCTAAACCAGGTAAAGGAGCAAGTGCCCCTATTACAACTGGTAACTCTAGTTGTTCAATTGTTGTCGGTGATGCTGGTGAAGACGGAGAAGATGGATTTGTTGTAATTCTGTATTAATTAGAGATTTAAATTCTGCATAAAAAAACCGTTGATTTGATCAACGGTTTTTTTTATAACTAGATTGGGACTGTTTCTATCGACAGTCTGTTTAAATGACCAAAATGGCTTTTTAATGCATCAATAAATGTAGGGTGCGATTTATAAGGTAAATCAAACTCTTTAGCTGTTGAACGTACAATTTTTGAAATTTCTTTATAGTGTACATGACAAATGGTAGGAAATAAATGATGTTCAATTTGAAAATTCAATCCCCCGATAAACCAAGCAAGAATACGACTTTTTTCAGCAAAGTTGGCAGTGGTTTTAATTTGATGAATTGCCCAACTATTTTCCATACTTCCTTCGTTTTCTTGGGATGTAAAAAATTCCATATCATCTCCTACATGAGCAGGTTGTGTGGCAAGGGCTAAAATGATTCCGCTAATAAAATGATGTACGAAGAATCCAATTAATGTATGTCCCCAACCAAAATTTGAACACATCAAAGGCAACAATAATGTAGTTGGCCAATAAAACACCTTAATCATGATGATTTCTAACAATGCACGATTGTTACTTCTGCCCATTTTCGGATAAAGATTCAACTTACTATATCGATTGTATTGTTCAAAATCCTTACTAAAAATCCATACAAATGGAAAAATCATATACAGAACTACTGCATAAAATGCTTGTAAACGGTGAAATTTAAAATACGGATGTTTCGGAGTAAACCGTATTATAGTTTTACGGATGTCCTCATCATGTCCCACAATATTTGTATATGTATGATGAAAAACATTATGTTGAATTTTCCAATTCACATGATAGGCACCTACTAAATTTAACAATCCACCAAAAAAATCATTCACATTTTTATTTTTCGAATACGCCCCATGATTGGCATCATGCATAATAGCTAAACCAATTCCAACCATTCCTAATCCCATCAAACACCAAAGAGCATATTGCAATAGTAAACTACTAACATCCCCAAATATTAACCATCCCCAAGGTATAAGATACAATAAAATAATAACAACAGTTTTCGACCACATTGCAAAGTTTGCATGACGAGAAATGTTATTTTGTATAAAATAATCGTTTACCCGCTTTGTTAAAACAGTAAAAAATTCTGGATTCTGTTTTGAATTGAAAGTTACTTTTGAAATTTCCATAAAATAAAAGATTCCGAAAGTATTCTTTTTTAACCAATAAAGAAAATAATTACTCTTTTTGTCGATTATTTTTTACATTTTATCCATAAAATAACCACTAAATTTCAGATTGTTGTAAAACAAAGTTTTTTTGGTTGCCATAATAAAAATATATCTAGGCAGAATTATCGCGATTAGGTAGGGTCAATTTGTTTAAAATCCTTTGGGTATCCAATTTCACATTTTTATTCTTTTTCTTTTGCCAAAGTCGAATTCTAGCTTCTGAATGTGCTTTCTTCATATCTACCACAGGAAATGGGTAATCTTTCCCCAACTCAAAACCAAAAAATTGTTGTTCCATAACCGTCATTTCCCAGGGTTCAAACAATTGCGGAACATCTAATTTGCTCAATTCAGGCACCCAATATTTAATAAACTCTCCTCTCGGATCATGATCTTCCGCTTGTTTTGTGGGATTATAAATGCGAATGGTATGAATTCCTGTAACGGCAGCTTGCATTTGAATTTGAGGAAAATGTATGCCCGGTTCGAAATCCAAAAAAAGTTTCGACAAATGATAGGCAGCAGTTTCCCAACTTTCACCCATGTGATGTGTTAAAAAGCTGACAAGCATGGCACGCATTCGAAAATTCAGATACCCTGTTTGCGTTAAACTTCGCATGCAAGCGTCCACCAATGGAACTCCCGTATTTCCCTTTTCCCAGCGCTTAATATTTTCAGCATTATTGGGATATTCCATATACAAATAGCCCGAATTGACTGGATAAAATTCCATCGAACACTCTTGCTCAAATTTTTGAATAAAATGTTCACGCCACCGCAATCGTGTTGCAAATTGAGTGAAGTTTCTTTTCCATTTATCTTTTTGGGGATGGGATTTTTGAAATTGATACACTTCCCTCAAACTCAGATTTCCCCATGCCAAATATGGACTTAAGCGACTACAACCGGTACGTGAAGCTTCTGGTTTTGAAATAGACCTTGCATAACCTTCTATCCTGTTATCCAAAAATGACTTCAAATACTTCCATGCCATAGAAGACCCTCCAACTTGAGTTATTCCTTGCACTTTCGGTTTCTCTTTCATCGCAATACGATCGTACCAATTTGTCCATTTAATTGGTGGGGCTACTTTTTTGGGATGATAATTCAATATGGATTTTGATAATGGTTGATTCATGTACCCATACCAATAAGCGTTAAAATCAATCCGATTTTTCAGTTTTCTGCGAATTCCGGAATATGGAATTTCTTCCCAAATAATATTTCTCTGCTGAAACCATTGTTTCATTTTCCTATCTCGGGAATACGTAATTTCCAAACCAATTTCTTCATGACTGAACACACGTATATCCCCAAAAATTGAAACGATGGCTTCAAATGCCTCCTCCACTTCAGTTTCTACAGCAAAAAACTTCCAATTGTATTTATTCGCGGTATGCTGTAAATCGCAAACAGACTCCCAAATAAATCGCTCATGACGAGGAGAGTAATGCGGAGAATTGAACACACTTGGCTCGTGAATGTAAATCAACAAAATAGGATTCCCTATAGAAATGGCTCGTTCAAGGGCTGCATGATCGGTAAAGCGCAAATCCCGCTTGAACCAAACAACCGAAACAAACGAGGTTAAATCCTTCGACATAATCAAATGCAATAATTAGACTTCAATTAACCATTCAATCCTTCATTCTGTTTTACACATTCCGACATTTAATCAACTTTTGAAAAAACACAAACCATTGTGTTTCAACTAAAAATTATTTGCAAATTCTGCAATTAATTCTGATAGAATCTACTCTACGGATTGGATTATACCCCTAACTTACCAGTCGAATAATGTAAATTTGCCCCTATATGAATTTAAAAAAAATCCCTCTAACCATTTTATTCGTTTTACTAATTAATGTTTCTTTTGCACAAACCACTTCGAGTATCAAACGAGTTTTATTTGTGGGAAATAGTTATACAGGCAGTAATGACCTTCCCAATTTAACTCGAAATCTTGCATTGAGTTATGGTGATACTTTTGAAGTTGTAGATCGTGCACCAGGTGGCTTCACCTTTGCAAATCACTGCTCATCTCCAGATTTTTTTACCCAAATACGCAATGGAAATTTCGACGCTGTTATTCTTCAAGAACAAAGTCAATTGCCCTCCTTCCCTATTATGCAAGTTGAATCGGAGTGTTTTCCTTATGCGAAACAAATTGTTGACTCTATTAGAACAGTTAATCCCAAAACTAGAATCGTTTTTTATTCTACTTGGGGAAGAAAAAATGGGGATGCTCAAAATTGTGGCTCATGGCCACCCGTATGTACGTTCAATGGCATGAACGAATTGCTTCGTCAACGGTATATTCAAATGGCAAAAGATAATTCTTGTCGCGTAGCACCTGTAACTTCAGTTTGGAGAGATTTACGTGATTCCACCAACCTTTCACTTTACGAACCCGATGGAAGTCACCCATCAGCTGTGGGCTCTTTCGTTATAGCCGGGGTTATTTATTCTACCCTATTCGATAAACCACTGTCTGCAGGTAAGTTTGCACCTTTTGTAACCGAAAGTGAAAACCGTCAAATTATCAATACCACGAATTCACTCATGAAAGACAGTGCCGCACTATGGAATTACGAATATCAATTATCCGTAGAAAAACTTTCAATACAAGATAAAAAAGGAATAATTAATGCCACTGTTGTTACTGATGTAAACCACAAGTTATCCTTGGAAACATGGAAACACAAAGATTTTAATGGTTTTACTTTAATGAATACTATGGGACAAGAATTCTTCACAACAACCATCAATCAACATCAAAATCAAATAGAAATTCCAGTTTCAGTTTTAAAATCGGGCTTGTATTTTGTACTTCCTTTAAAGAACAAAACACCATTCCCTTCAGATAAATTATATATTTGGGTACAACATTAATGGATCCGAATAACTGACACTTTTACAATGGCTCATTCCAATTATTAACAATAGTCAAGTTTCAACAGTCACTTTATCAAGCAACATAATGAATTCAAAACATTCCCTATCACATAGTTGGAAATTCAAACTGCTATTATTTAGTAGTTTAACCCTGTGTCAAGGGGAAATAACGGGAATCGAAAATTGTATTTATTCAAAAAATGCGACAAATCCAGTTAAAATTGCGTTGAACAGTTTTCAGAGTGGTAATATTTCCTATTTCAAAAGAAAAATTATTGAATCAAAAGGCATAGATAATAATCTAGGAATTATAAATTTCCGTGCAGATAGTACCATAGCTAAATTACGCGGAACCAATGACCCAATTATCTGTATCATACCTAAACCCGCAATTATGAGGTTGTATGGCAGTTCAGAGCCATTCACATCAATAGTTATTGACCCTCAATCACCATTTAAGGATGAGTTAAATTATTGGTTAAATAAAACAAAAATAATTAGATCAGATTTCCCCTTACACAAACAAATTTATGATGTCCACTTACCGTTCCGGATTAATATCGATACCAATTCGAAATTACCTTCGGCAAATACCAGTTATTATGAAATTTGGATTGACCGCGACATTACCATTAAAACCAAATCGGAATTAGGTGCATTTTACGCAGGAAATACGCTGTTCCAATTATTAGAAATCCATAAATACAACAAGCGTCTTGAATTAAGTTCCAACGATTCACATCCCCAAGAAATTCCAAATCTAGAACACAACCTCGATTCACATCCCCAAGAAAACGAAAAACAAAACGGCAACGGCGGCGCACTTCCCAAAAACGGCCACAACTATGACCACGACCGAAACACGCATCTCAAAGAAAACGAAATAAGCAAAAACAACGACAGTGCGCATCTTCGTCTCATCACACGCTACCAATTACCCCGTGGCTTTATCAAAGATTCTGCGGCTCTAGGATATCGTGGAATGCATCTAGATGTAAGTCGGCATTTTTTTGATATTAACTTCATTAAAACGTACTTAGATGTTTTAGCATTATATAAATTTAATACGTTTCACTGGCATTTAACCGATGACCAAGGTTGGAGAATTGAAATAAAAAAATATCCTAAACTTCATGAAATAGGATCCTATCGACGTGAAACAATGTTAGGCAAGAACTTCCAACCGTATATTGGAGATCAAACCCCTCATAAGGGCTATT
>CAZQFZ010000036.1:6496-21113 GCA_964592635.1 uncultured Rhizobium sp. | reverse complement strand
TTCGTACTTGTCAAGAAACAGTAATTCTCTCGCCATTGTCACAAAACACTAATTCTCTCGCAATTACTATAAGTGCCACTATTACCACGAATTCTTGGCACGATCGTAGTATTCAAAGTTGATCTTGAATTGAGCACGAGGTGTTTCATAAAGGTTGGAGTAACCGACACAATAATATACCCCAATTTTGAATCGCTCCCGCCAAATACGAACTAACTTATCTACACCAACATACGCTTCATAGAAGAATAAATTTCTGCGTTCAGGAGCATATAGTAAGTTGGCACCAGCCGACTCATACAACGATAATTTTTTCATAAATGGTATTTTATTTACTAATGAACCATTAAAATGATGTCGGTAGTGAAATTCATAATACCGTTTGAACGTAACGAAAGTGCTATCTAAAGTTTGAAACGCATACATGGGAGGAGTGAAAATTGCGGGGTCTCCTCTACGTTGATAACGATAATCAATCAAACTGATGTTTTTACGGTTGATGAAGCTTCCCGATGTTCCACGAAATTCACTTCTTCCCAATAATCCCAAGGGAAACTCATGAATCACTTTGAATTCTAGGTAGTCGTAGGAAATAGTGCTATTGAATATTCCAGGAATGGCTTTTTGATATTCTGCAATAAATGTGGGCCATTTAGATCCTAGTATTACTTTTTGTTTTGGCTCAGAGATATAACGTTGAAATGGAGTATAGGTGAATTGAAAATTCGCAAATACCGCCTTGTGAGGATTGAATTTTACTGCCACATTGTTCTCAAATAAACTATCTCCACTAGAAGCAAATTTCCAATTGGATATGTCTCTTCGGTCTGATATTTCACCACGAATTCTAAAATACAAACCATTGGTTAATTCCTGACGGTGATAAATACTGAAATGATCGTGTTGATAGAAGTTGTCTCTTCTAAATAGATCCACGTATGCAGCAAATGGATTAACAAACCCAAAATCTCGTCCTGCAGAAGCAAATACGATTTTTCGCTTGTAAGGATTATACAACGTTGAGAAATTTACCGATCCTCTCAAGTCATTATTCAACACACCGTACGACAAATTCTGATTGAAACTGATCGTTTTCTTATTGTCAAAGGTTTTATTTACTTGATTCCAAAGTAAAAAACGACCACCACCTGGCCACCAAGGTTGATACAACAACCACAAGGGTTGAAAACCTAATTCGATGCCTTTTCTTCGATTTTGGTATTCTTGACCCTCTAGAAACAGTGATTTTAACGTAATCTTATTGATTTTTCGCTCAATACTATCCAAATATTCATCCGAAGTCAAAACACGTTGAATACTATCGCTTCGATTCACAAAGGTTCTTTCCACCATACTCAAGGGTACAGGACGTTCACCATTCCAATAACTTGAATCCCGTTCGTATGCTAATTGTTCGGTACGACTTAATTCCAATCCAAAATGATTTTTAGGAAAAACCGGGTTGGTTTGAATTTTGGTATAACGAACTCGAGTATTTCCTTTTATCGTATTATTGCCAAATCGAATGGTATAATCAAATCGCTGTGAATCAATTAATATCAAAGTGTCTTTAGTGATTCGATAACCTTGAGAAAGGGTCATGCTGTTGTATTCAGCCATCAAATGGGGTGGTACATTTAACACGATTTTTGAAACATAGAACAAGGTATCAACCAAATGGATTTCACCTGAAAAAGTGGCGTTTGAAACTTGGCGACCGTCGAATTTGATTTTCAAAACACGACCATGAATCGAGTCTTTGTAGCTTTCTACAAAGCGGAATCGGTAGGCCAAAATTGCAGAATTTGAAAGTGGCGACATGATGGGCAGCGGGGTTAATGCTGGTAAATTCATCAGGTTTTGATAAATGTTGAAATCGCCTTCTGTGGTAGACAGGTAGAACAAGCTTGATTTGTCCCCTCGAATGGATACTCCTTCGCGTATTTCCTTGATTTTATTGGGGTGTTGCCAATCGCGTTTAAGTTTAATTTCTGCTAAATTGGCGTTTAATTCAGTTGGAGTATTTTTCTCTTCTTTCTCCGGTTTTTTATTTTCATTTTCGGGATTGAAGTACACGGATTTTTTGGAAGTAATTTCTTCGAATGCGCGAATGTAAACCTCGGCTGATTGCGACGGAATTCGCGAAGCCCAAAAATCACGTTTTTCAATGGCCTTTCTCATGTAATTGGGTCCGGGATCTTTCCATTTTGTTTTGATTAATACGGGTTCAATTACGGAAATATCCTTTTGCATTCGAATTGTAATGGTGTCTTTGCGATTTTCATAGCAGACATAAGGAATTTCGAATGTTTTGTATTCCGGCGAAGAAAATGCCAATTTGTATGAACCAGGTCGAATTTCCAGTTTAAAATAGCCATCTATTCCAGTAGATCCCAATTTGCCACGGGTTTTGTCGTAAATATCAACATAAGCCAACGGAGCGTCTGCACTATCGACCACCAGCCCCATTAATTGGGCATTAAGAGGGCTGAAAGATCCCCCAAGAACAAGTAGAAAAATTACAACAAAATTTCTCATGGGTTATTTAGCAAAAAACAGGTACCATTTTTTCTTCTTTTTTACTTTTGGGGATATATCAGGCACGCTGTTGTATTGAATTTTTCTCATAGAAACTGGATTGGGTAAGTTGAAATCAGACCTTCTGGGTTTGTTTTCAATATCCCAAGTAAAACGTTCTAATCGCTTAGTTGTTACATCAAATTGTGATTTAGGATACAAGTTTCCCTTGGGTTCGTTGTAGAAATGAACGGTATTGACTCTACCGTCTTTAAACAGAAACTTCATGTCTTTGCAATCAACAGTAAAAACTGAATGAAGCGTATCGGAATCTTTGATGTTGTAAATGGATTTTCCATTGCGATATACAAAAGCCGATTTCATTCGTTGTTGGTCGTTCAAAAAGTAATGTATGGAATCGCCTTGAATCTGTGAAAAAGCATTTTCTTCATCTTTTATTGCAATAAAAGCTTTGGGAAACAAAGATCCTTCATTGAGTTGGTTATTTTTCCACACCATATTGATGGAATCCCCAGAAAAGCGTGAAATTGAATCCCACAGAACGGGGTTCATTCTCAGCCTTAAAGTGCTGTCTATCGAAGAAAACTTCATTAATTCGGCAGTGGCAGCTGTGGATTTTTGGAGGAGTTTTACACGGTTTATGGCTTGGGTGATTTGAATATTTCGAACGGTGTCTTTGATGTTCACCAATGTGTCGCCTTTTAGCCACAATGAGTCTTTATTTTCGGTTTGAAGGGCAATGGCTTGATTGTAAATTTTGGTGGTTCCGTTACTTTGGTTGTACAGTGCATGATTCCCCCACAATTGCCAACGATTAGACGAGTCCATGTACCAAATTTTACCAGCTGCCTTACCCGATTTAGTATCTTCGTTTACCCAAGCAGTATCGCACAACAAGAATTTCTGTTTGGAGAAAATACCAACTTGATCGTAGAAGTATCCCTGTTTATCTTGGGTGTTGTATTCCCCTTTATTGAACACAATTTGTTGTTCTTCAGTATTGATTTGAGTGTAGGTGTAAAAGCGGGCGATCTTGGATTCCGAATTGTATTGAAGTGTATCGGTTTGGATGACGTAATCCGGAGTTTGTAGAATGACTTTTCGTCGAAAATACAGGGTGTGTGTGTTGGGATTAAAACTGCCGGTTACACTTTTTAAATACGTTTCATTATCAATAATTTCACCACCTGAACCATACCAACCCAGCTTGGTTTGCGTGTTGTATTGTAGCCAGGGTGTAGAAAGTTTCATTGATTTATCGCGCAGTTCCACTTTGCCTTCCACCCGCGCAACGTGGGACTTGTTGTCGTAAAACAAATAGTTACCTGTAACAACGGAACCCGAATTGTTGATGATTTTTACATTTCCAATTCCTTTAAGGGATTCGGTTTTGGGATCGTATTCGGCTTCATCGCAGAAAACGGTAGAGCCCTGTTGTTCAAATTGAACGTTTCCTTTGAGCAATTGTGCAGAGTGTCCATCGATTTGAATGGACTTCATTCTTCTCGCTTTTAAGGCAATGGGCTGAGCGGATAACGCAGAATACAGTCCGATCAAAATTATGCTCAGAGCTCGAAATAAATGTGGAACTTTGTGTAATTGAATGTTGGCCAAAATCAACCTGCAAATTACATGTTAAATTCCATTATTTCAGCGGTAAATCTACAAGGTTGGCACTTGAGCCGACGACTGTCGGTTATTGCTGTTAGCGGAGGAAAAGATTCCATGGCATTGCTTCGAGCTTTTGTTCGCTTGGGATATCCGTGTGTGGTGGCGCATTACAATTTTCAACTTCGTGGTGAGCAGAGCGATTTGGATGAACAATGCGTAAAACAGGAATGTGAAAAATGGGGTATTCCGTTTTACAGTGAACGTTCAAACACAATGGATTTTGCCCTTAAAAATCAACTTTCAATTCAACAAGCTGCCCGAGATTTACGGTATACCTTTTTTGAAAAACTTCGCATCGAATTAAATGCAGATTATATCGTAACAGCCCATCATCAGCAAGATAATTTAGAGCACTTTTTTATTTATTTATTGCGCAATAATCTACAAACGGCCTGGAAAGGCATCCCCCGAGAAAACCCCAAAACGCATACCATTCGACCTCTGTTACAGGTAAGCCCCGAACAGATTTTGGATTTTTTAAAATCGGAGGAGATTTTTTGGAGAGAAGATGCTTCCAATGCCAAAACGGATTATCTGCGTAACCGAATCCGACATTGGATTATCCCCCAAATGTTAATCGAATATCCGGAGGTTTTCAGCGATTTTGAGAAATTGGCACAGCGGGTTACGCAGGTTTTATCTGATGCAAAAACCGATTTTAATGAGCGGTTCACCCCACAATTGTTGCTTGATACGGGTTGGCGATTTGCAATTGATGAGTTTAGAAAATGGTTTTTAGATGGAGAGGCAAATAATGTTCGTACGGAGCTTTTAAAACTGGGTTTTACTCCGAGTAATTTGGAGCAAATTTGGTTAGATTCGACACAGACGGGTAGTTATTTTCGTTCGAAATTGGGGTATGAATTGCTGAAAAATCGTCGCGAAATTTGGGTGTATTCTGTACCGAAATCAGAACCTGTGGAATGGATTGAGCTGGGACTTATTATGGAGGATGTTCGCCCTGGAGATTGGATCTATTTTCCCAAGCGAAAATTGCGCAAAAAAGTGAGTGATTATTTTAACGAATTGAAATTGAGTCGATTGGAAAAATTGCAATGTCGCGTATTGCGGAAGATATTAGAAGATGGCAGCACCGATCAATCGATCGTTGCAATATTTTTAAAAGATCGGATTTTATATTCCACGATGTTGGTTAAATTTGCTCATACATGAAAGCTGTGATTCCTGTTGCCGGCATTGGTAGTCGTTTAAAACCACATACACAAACTCAACCTAAATCCTTGATTCCTGTGGCAGGGAAGCCTATTTTGGGACATATTATGGACAATTTGGTGAGAGACGGCGTAACTGAATTTGTATTTATAATAGGATATTTAGGCGATCGAATTGAACAATATTTAACTGATAATTACGGTCAGTATCATCTAGAGTTCGTGATTCAAACGGTGGGAAAGGGGATAGGGCATGCTATTTGGCTTGCAAAGGATCACATTTCAGTGAATGATCCTTTGTTGATAGTATTGGGTGATACTATATACGAAGCAGACTTAACTTCAGTTTTTAAATCACCTTTAAGTTCATTGGGTGTGAAAAAAGTGGAAGATCCAAGAATGTTTGGTGTAGCTGAGGTGGATGGTAAGAACCGCATCAAAAAACTGGTTGAGAAGCCGAATATACCTCATTCGAATTTGGCATTAGTGGGATTGTATTTTATTCGTGAAACGAAGCAATTGCTGGATTGTTTGGACTATAATATTCAAAATGGCATTAAGAATAACAATGAATTTCATTTAACAGATGCGTTACAATGCATGATTTTGGGTGGAACGGAGATGACTACATTTCAAGTTTCAACTTGGTTTGACTGTGGTAAACGCGATATTATTCTTCAAACCAATCGTACTTTACTTAAAAGAAGAGAACAAGAAGATTACTCAGAATTGATGAAATTGGGAAACATTATTGTACCGCCGGTGTACATATCCCCAACTGCCAAGATTGAAAACAGTATAATTGGTCCGGATGTTTCCATTGGAATGGAAGCGATAATTTCGCGTTCCATCGTAAAAAATACGATTATCGGGCCTGGTGCATCGTTGCAAAATGCAATTATAGAAGACTCGTTGATTGGGAGTGATGCTACATTGGCGGGAGCGGTGCACAGTTTAAACATTGGTGATAGTGCCGAGATCAATTTGTAATTCATAATCAGTGCGTTATACTGTTTCCGAAATAAGCCAAATTCTTCAACTGGAAAGTAAAGTTCATTTGCCTTCCCACTCTGGTAATACAACTCATGGGAGGGGTGAAAGGGATTCAGACGAAATCAATTTTACCCAGCAATTGTGGGATTTTGTTGTAGAGCACATTTGTTATGATACCCGAATTTCTAATGGTTCGGCCAGCATGTTTGTGGCCTTGGCAGGTGAGCAACGCGATGGTCACGAATTTATACAAGTGGCTTATGAATTGGGAATTCGTGTTTTTTTGGTGAAACAAGATTTTAAAATTCCCGGCGAAGTCGCAGGGATATTTTTCTATTCCGAAAATCCTTTAAACAGTGTACAGGATTTAGCGGTATTTCATAGAAAAAAATTCAGTATTCCTGTTGTTGGAATCACGGGTTCTAATGGAAAAACCATAGTAAAAGAGTGGTTATCGGATTTACTGAGTGATGATTTTGTGATTCATAGAAGTCCCCGAAGTTTTAATAGCCAATTGGGCGTGGCCCTTTCAATTTTAGGGATTGAAAAGCACCATCAAATGGCCATAATTGAAGCGGGAATTTCACGAAAAGGAGAGATGCAGAAGTTGTGGGAAATGATCCAACCATCAATGACGGTTTTAACGGGATTGGGGTCAGCACACAACGATGGTTTTGATTCGATGGAGGAAAAAGCCGCTGAGAAAATGTTGCTTTGTAAGGATGCTGATGTGGTGGTCCTGCCCTCGGACATAGAAGTATTTTCGCGACAGGCAAAATCGTGGAAAAAGCTACAACCATTAACTCGGTTTGTTTCATGGGGGAGGCAAGAGGGCAGTAGCTTTAGGTTGATTTCCACTCAATTAGTAAACCAGGAAACACAAATCAATTTTAGCTACAGAGCTCAAAACCAAAGTTTTAAAATACCATTTTACGATACCGCGAGTATTCACAATGCCCTAACATGTTTTTGCGTATTGTTTGCATTTGAGCGTTGGGATCAAGAACATTTAAAAAAATTTGGAGGATTACAATCTGTGGGTAACAGATTATCCATTGAGCGTGGTAAGAGGGGAAATGTCATTGTCAATGATAGTTACTCCATGGATTTTGAGAGCTTAGTAATTGCTTTGGATACGGTTCAAAATCAAAGCATGGGTAAGTCGATTGTTCCCATACTCACCTTGGTTGACGCAAATACTTCGGATCAAGTATTATTTGTTCGGCGACTTGCAGAGGTGTGGAAGAAGAAATCGATTGAACGCGTATTTTGGATTGGAGAATTAAACTATGAAGTTTGTTCTGAATTGAAGGGATTTTCATTTTGCAAACATGAGTTTTATTCGGATGTTCAAACATTCTTATTGAATTTCGATCTTACATCCCTCGAAAACAAGGCTATTTTGATAAAAGGAGCCAGAAAATTCAAATTGGAGCAAATTTCAGATCGATTGAAGGGGTTACTTCACAAAACGGTGATGGAAGTGAATTTGGATGCGGTGCGGGCCAACTATTATTATTTCCGTTCGCATATTGGCAATGGGGTCAAGATGATGGTGATGGTGAAGGCGCAGGGTTATGGTAGTGGTAGTCACGAAGTGGCAAGTTTGCTGCAGGATTTGGGTGTAGATTATTTGGGTGTAGCGTATGCCGATGAAGGAGTTGCACTGAGGGAAGCGGGTATTAAAACTCCCATCATGGTTCTCAATACCGATGCCTACACGTTGGAATTGTTGGATAAATATCACCTTGAACCAGTAATTTATTCAAGAGAAAGTTTGGAGGAGTACATTTTTGAACGCAATGGAAAATTGGGTCGGATTCATATTGAATTGGATACGGGGATGCATCGATTGGGTTTCGAAGAAAATGAACTCGTTGACTCGATTCTGAAATTGCCATCCAATATCCGGGTACAAAGTGTATTTACACATTTTTCCGTTTCGGAGGAAGCAGATAGAGACAATTTTACCCGTAAGCAAGCCTTTGAATTTCTGAATTTGGCATGGTGGTTGGAAACCTATCTCGAATATCCCATCATCAAACACATTTGCAATACGGCGGGAATCATTCGTTTTGAAGAATTTCATTTAGATATGGTTCGTTTGGGACTGGGTTTGTATGGCTTAGATCCATCGGGTAGAGAAAATGAAAAATTGCGACCAACTGCTGCGCTATATGCAGTAATAACACAAATACATCGGGTGAAAGCGGGAGATGGAATTGGCTATGGACAAAATGATGTTGCCAATCACGATCGAATTATTGCCACCATTTCTATGGGTTATGCAGATGGACTTTCTCGAATTTACAGTCGCGGAATTGGCCGTGTTTATTTGAATGGGAAACTAGCGCCATTTGTTGGCAATATTTGTATGGATATGGCCATGATTGATGTAACCGATATTCCATGTACTGAAGGAGATAAAGTGGAGATTTTTGGTCCCCACTTGTCTATTCATGATGTTGCTCGTTGGGGAAATACCATTTCGTATGAAATTTTAACGGGTATTTCGCAAAGGGTTCCTCGGGTTTTTGTTGGAGAGTAATTGGAGTAAAATCTCAGAGTTCTAATTTCCAAGCTTGGAGAGTTGCCGATTTAATTCAATGCTAATGTACAATTGTTGTTCTTATAACTTTTGAGGTGTTGCAACATGGTGAGTTCCTGTCAACTCTACTTCTTAACCAAAGCCATTATTTCTTGACTAGAGCCGAAAGCGGATTTTTAAGATTTTCGTGTTTTACTAAATCCACTTTTAATGAGCCAACATAAATCTCTGTTTGAATACGAACTGGAATGTGATTGTCATCGTCGGAAACCCATACAGTCATGGCATCTTTGTTTTTAAACACCCGATCAACTACCAATTCGGGTTTGATTTTAATGCAACGGATTTTTCCTATTGGAGTAACAATGGTTTCTTTCCCCACATATTTAATGGAAAGGTTGTGTACTTCGTTGTCGATATAAACATCCATAGGGAATTTGGATCCCACCTTGCTGTTATTATAATCGATATTTCTCAAGTAGTAAATGGCTGAAGCCACATCCATTGTGGTAGGAGTGATGGTTATCTTGCCTTTTTTATTTTTTAGGTATTTTTCTTCGTGGTTGTAAATGGCTATTTCTTGGTAGAAATAATCGTTTTCGCGAACGGTTTTTGAATAGCGGTAGGGGACATGACTTTCAACATCAATCCAAGTTTCAAATTTATCGCGGACTTTGTATGCCCAGTCGAAACTTTTCAATGTTTCCCCTTCAATTTTTAGGTTGTATGCATCGCGTTCATTGACTTTTACAGGTTCCGATACCTTCATAGTAACAATTCCAGCGTTTACCACTCCGTAGTGTATGCGATAGTTGAGAATTTCACCCGATTGGAAGGCTTTGTTTTCCACTTTTTGAGAAAAATTAACGATTTCTTTTTGGTTGAAAGAAAGCAATCCAAATCCCAGCATGATTACGCCAAATAGGGGAACAAAGTTGAATTTCTTTTTCATGTGAAGTGGTACAACAAAAGTGATGCCATCCCCCAAAAGGAAAGTCAAAGAGAATGAAAATTTCGATAAAAAGATTTGCACTTTTCGCAAAATTGGCAAACCATCCGGGGTTCTAAGGGTTATCTTTGTTTTGAACATGTCGGATATCAAACTAACTTCTTTCTCGAAAGGCAGTGGCTGCGGCTGCAAGATTCAACCAGCGGTTTTGGAAACTCTTTTACACGGACTCAAATGGACGGGAAACAGTTCGAACTCGGCATCCGATTCACAGATTGTGTTGGAACAAACCCTTCCAAACATTATTCAATTGACTCAAAATGATGGCACAATTTCAGAACAAAGTGCTTTTCAAAATTCAACTTCCCGAGTAATTCTTGGAAATTCCATGAACGACGATTGTTCGGTTTTCGATTTAAAAAATGGAGAATACCTGCTTCAAACAGTCGATTTTTTTACGCCTATGGTAAATGACGCCCATGTTTTCGGGCTAGCCGCTGCTGCCAATGCACTGAGCGATATTTACGCCATGGGGGGGAGACCTATCATGGCCAATGCGGTTTTTGGTTGGCCAGTAGATGAATTACCCATTGAATTGGCACGCGAAGTGCTAAAAGGAGGCAAAGAAATGTGCGACCAATTGGGTGTTCCATTAGTGGGTGGACATACCATTGACTCTAATGAACCCCTATTTGGTTTGAGTGTTACAGGATTAGTTCCATCCTCTCATTTGAAAACCAATTCCGGTGCGCGAGCTGGCGACTGTATTTTAATTTCGAAGCCGTTAGGAATTGGAATGTTGGCAGCGGGACACAAGCGTGGGTTGAATTCACCAGAACAAGATCAAGCTTTATTGAGTTGGCTAGTTAAAGCCAACGATTTTGGTCAAAAAATAGCTCATTTATCTAGTGTGCACGCCATGACGGATGTAACCGGTTTTGGATTAATTGGTCATTTGCTGGAAGTGCTCAAAGGATCTGAGATTTCTGCGGATATTGATGCGGCTTCAATTCCTACGATTGAAGCGGCTCGAAGTTTAGCACAACAGTTTGTGTTGCCTGATAATGCCATGCGAAATTGGAATGCTTACGAAAAGCAGGTTGAGTTGGTAGCTCCAGACGCATTTCCTTGGTTGGTAGATCCTCAAACTAACGGTGGATTGTTGATTTTTGTTGATGAAAATAGTTTACATGAAGTGATGCAGTTGGCCGCAGATTCTGATTGCACTTTGTATAAAATTGGAAAAGCCGTGGATCAAAGATCCACGGCTCAAACTATAATTGTGAAATAAGATTTTATTGGAGTTGGCTAACCTATTATTTGACCTAATTTGGGTTCACAAATAGATTGAGTTTGCCGTGTTTTTTCAGTACTGTTGGTTGTACCTAACTTTGAGCATCGAATCTGTTTCGGACCAAAGTCGAACCTTCAATAATCGAACCTATTTTAGTTTAGTTGCGGTAAAGCACGCTATGACAGGCTTTTACGATACGTTCAACACTGGGAAGATACGCTTCCACGAATGTAGGTGCGTAAGGCAAATTGGTATCCATAGATGTTACACGGTGAACGGGTGCATCCAAGAAATCAAATGCACGTCGCTGTACGATGTGACTGATTTCTGAGCTGATACTTGCCAATGGCCAAGCTTCTTCAACAACAACCAAACGATTGGTTTTCTTAACAGATTCAATTACGGTATCGTAATCGATTGGACGAACGGTGCGTAAGTCAATCAATTCTGCATTGATGCCTTCTGCTTCTAATGCTTTAATTGCATCGTGGCAACGCAACATCATCTTACCAAAACTCACGATGGTAACGTCGGTACCTTGTTTTACCACATCGGCTTTTCCGATTGGAATGAGGTATTCACCATCAGGAACCATTCCTTTGAAGCCGTACATTTGTTCGCTTTCCATGAAAATTACTGGATTTTCATCGCGGATAGCACTTTTTAACAAACCTTTGGCATCGGCAGGATTGGATGGAACAACTACCTTCAATCCAGGGGTATTAGCATACCAATTTTCAAAGTTTTGAGAGTGTTGTTGTGCCAATTGACCAGCGCTTCCTGTAGGACCACGGAAAACGATGGGACAAAGGAATTGACCGTCGGACATGCTATTAATTTTTGCAGCGGAGTTGATTACTTGGTCAATTGCCACTAGCGAAAAGTTAAAAGTCATGAATTCGCAAATTGGACGAAGTCCGTTCATTGCTGCACCAACTGCAATACCGGCAAAACCCAATTCGGCGATGGGTGTATCGATTACACGTCGTGCGCCAAATTCATCGAGCATGCCTTGGCTTACTTTATAAGCTCCGTTGTATTCTGCCACTTCTTCCCCCAAAAGGAACACGCGATCATCGGCGCGCATTTCTTCTTGCATGGCTTCTCTAAGGGCTTCGCGGAATGCTAATTCTCTCATAGTTTTTTAATTGAAACGCAAAAATACGAAAATGAGTTAAATCCCCTAATATTTTGCTTTTAATGTAGTCTTTTTGTTAGAGTTTCGTGAACAAAATGGAATAGTTGTCGTGGACCCAATTTGCGCCAGAGTATTTCGTCTAAGCTTCCCCCGAAATTCAAATAATAATCAATGCGATTGGTTTTGAACTCTTGAAGTACGTGTTCCCGGAAGTTGAGTAAGGCTATCCAACCGTCTTCTACGTCTTGAAACCACTCTTCATAATAGGAGTCGTCGGAAGCATGAAAATTCATAACATTTTCTCCGATGAGGATGAAGTGAATAATTCCATTTGCTACCAACACCTCAATAACTTCACGCTTTAACTGCATGATATCATTGTATATAGCATCATTCCATTCGCCAATCATTTCGATAATGGCAAATTGATCGGTATAATCTGCAAATAGGATTTTGATATATAAAGTGGTACTTCCAAAATGATCCCATTGAGGATGAATTAAATAATTGTACACGGTATGCTCGAAGTAAAATTCGCTGTACTCACGTTCGAAAAATGGAGAACGCGGGTCTTCGGCTGCGGAATACTGATTCAACCAAGCAAAATGGGGTTCAATGTCGTGCACTTGGCAAAGATAGTTTGAAAAATGCTACCTTCGCAGCGCACATGTCTCGTTCCTTTGTCAAAAATTTAATTTGGCTCCAAGCACTGAATTGGCTGGTGAAGCCTTTTTGGATACTTTGGATTGAGCGCACTGTTCAAAATCAGTTGGGTTCGCAGTGGTATGGAACCTATTTTGTGCATTTCAATGTGGGATTATTGTTTGCCGTGCTGTTGGATGCCGGTTTGAATTCATACGTGTCTCGGGAAGTAGCGCAAAAAGGTGAATTGACCCATTGGAAACGCTTTTTGTATCTAAGACTGATGCTGGGTGCTGTTTACATTTTTGCAATTTTGGTCATTTCATTTTTACAGAAATTGGACCCTCTACTGATCATTTTAGTTGTTGTAAATCAAATTTTGGCATCCGTAATTTTGACCATAAGAGCAGTACTTCAAGGACGGCATTTGTTCGTTTCTGATGGAATTTTATCTGTTTTGGATCGATTAATTGCTGTAATTATTTGCGGGTTTTTGTTTTGGGGGATGTCTGATTCCTTCCAAGGATTCAAAGGAATTCAGTGGTTCTTATTATCGCAATCGGCCGGTTATGTTGTTGCATTGATTTTTGGGGGATATTTATTGCGTTTTAGAAAGAAGATGGTTAAACCGGATCACGTAGCGGGTGACGCATCCAGCATTTCGGTGAGTGATTCTCCAGATTCATCTGAGTTGAAAACGTGGTTGAAAGGGGTATTTTGGTTTATGGCTATGGCATTATCCATGAGTATTTTTACTCGAATTGATGCGTTAATGATTCGAAATTTGGGAGGTGGTTACGAGGCAGCAGCCGACTATGCTAAAAGCTATCGTTTATTGGATGCCGCTTTGATTTTCAGTACCTTGCTGAGTACACAGTTGCTGCCTATGTTCAGTCAAAAATTGGCAAAAGGCGATTCCAATCACGGATTGCTATCTGGAGGTTTTAGGTTGGTATTTTGGGTCAGTACGTCGGCCTTTTTATTTGTTTTTCTTTTGGGAAACGATATTCTCCAAGAGTTGTATCGTGAAGAAGCAGCCACCTATATTAGCAGATTCCCATTACATTTGACGTATTCTCATTGGGTATTTTCGCTTTTAATGGCAGCATTTATTCCGATGTCGTTGGTACACGTTTTTGGAACCTACATAACGGCTTTAGGAAAGATGAAATGGCTTACCGCATTGGCGTTTTTGACGATGGGTGTGAACATTGGACTTAATCTTATTTTATTACCAAATTGGGGAATTGCGGGCGCAGCATTCAGTTGTTTGGTTTCTCAAATGTTGTTTTCGGGGATGTGTTTTTTATATATACTGCGAAACAAACATTTTTCATGGACGTGGAAGCAGGTGAAAATGGTATTTATGGTAATGGTTTTGGCAACAGTAGTAGTTGTTTCGTTGTGGATGTACATTGATGGCATAACAAGTAGTTTAATTGAAATAAATGTACGTCGTGGTGTATTATTTGTGGGGTGGTTGGTCTTTGTGGTAGGATCTGGATATATTTTCTTTTTTAAGGATATACGTCGCAAATGGCTAGCACGCCATGTAGGGTGAGCAGAATGTTGTTTTGAAAGCAGTATTTGCGGATTTAGAATATAGCAAACGGACAATCTAAAGGGTGAGCAGAATGTCGTTTTGAAAGCAGTGGTTGTGGATTTTGAATAT
>CAZQFZ010000036.1:0-6396 GCA_964592635.1 uncultured Rhizobium sp. | reverse complement strand
TCTAAAGGGTGAGCAGAATGTCGTTTTGAAAGCAGTGGTTGTGGATTTTGAATATAGCAAACGGACAATCTAAAGGGTGAGCAGAATGTCGTTTTGAAAGCAGTGGTTGTGGATTTTGAATATGAATCCAATGCAGAGCTTATTGGGTTGGATCAGTTACAGGATTGGTCAGAGTTGTTGGGGATTGTTGGTGACAATTGTCACACAAGTGGAAATACATGATATTAATCATTTTATGGCTTCATAAGCCCTTGTAAATTGCGGATTGGGAATGTGTTTTTCGGATTTTCTGGTCATAATAATGGGTTGAAGTATTTAGTTGAAACTTCCCGAAAAAACATCCCCCGAAAATCAAAAAATATCAAGAAAATAGCAAAATATGAAACATCAAATACTCATTATTGGAGGCGGGAACGCTGGAATTTCTTTAGCGTCTCAACTGCTTAGATCAAATTCAAAATTGGATATTGGAATTGTTGAACCAAGCGAAAAACACTATTATCAACCGGCTTGGACCTTGGTAGGAGCGGGAGTTTACAATTTGCAAGATACAGAGCGGTTAGAATCTTCGGTGATGCCTGAGAACGTAAATTGGATTAAGGAACGTGTAACGGAATTTAACCCAGAGGGGAATTTGGTTACTTTAGGCAGTGGAGAAATGGTTCAATACGATTTTATGGTGGTTGCTCCAGGAATTCAGTTGAATTGGCACTTAATTAAAGGACTTGAGGGCAATTTGGGTAAAAATGGAATTACCAGTAATTACTCATTTGAACATGCCGAATACACTTGGGAATGTTTGAAAAATGCGAAGGGTGGCAATGTGTTGTTTACCAATCCACCCACACCGGTAAAATGTGGAGGTGCACCTCACAAGATTTTGTACCTAGCGGCCGATTATTTTAGAAAGCAAGGTACTTTGAGCAAATTTAATCTTCAATATTGGAGCGGTGGGACACGCTTATTTGGGGTTGAAAAATTTGAAAAAACCTTGTTGGAAGTGGTAAAACGCGGAAATATTCAATTGAATTTTAAAACGAATCTGGTAGAAATTGATGCCGAAAATAAACGGGCTCGATTTGAGTATTTGGACCCAGAAAAACAAGGGGAGTCGGTTTGGGTAGACTATGAGTTTATTCACGTAGTGCCCCCTCAAAGTGCCCCCGATTTTGTGAAAAACAGTCGATTAGCCAATGCCGCAGGGTGGGTAGATGTTGATAAGAACTCGTTGCAACATGTGCGATATTCCAATGTGTTTTCATTAGGCGATGCAGCGGGTTTACCAACGGCAAAGACCGGAGCTGCTATTCGTAAACAAGTTCCGGTTTTGGTGAAGAATTTATTGACGGTAATGGATGGAAAAGCATGTATTTCATCGTACAATGGTTATTCAAGTTGTCCTTTGGTAACTGGATACGGAAAGCTGGTTATGGCAGAATTTGATTACGACAATAATCCTCAGGAAACCTTTCCTTTTGATCAGAGTAAGGAACGTTATAGTATGTACTTTTTGAAAAGATATATGCTGCCTTGGCTGTATTGGAATCAAATACTACCTGGAAAGATGTAAAGTTTGATAGGAAGAATTGGAAGGAATGTGAAGTACTTATAGATTGGTGGGATTCATCAAATTGGCAGGGTTTAATTAAATTGGCCAAGGTTTAAATAACAAAGCTAGGTACCGGTATGTTGGGTGCCTAGCTTTGATCAATAGGGTGTTAATAAAATCTAAATGGGTATTTAAGTAAACATATTACCTAAAACATCAGTTTATTGACGTAAAACACTCGACGTTTGCTTTTGTCTTCGTTGTTTTTGATTTTTTGGAATCCATAACTTATAAAATAGTTATCGTACCAGTACTCTATTTCACCTTGTGAGCTACGTCGAACCTTTTCATTGGGATCATCTGTTTGATTGGCTTTCCCGAATTTATCTTGGATCAAGGTTCCGTCTGCGTTTATTTGTTTTTTGTAAATGTTCCAATCAGAGGCAAATGCTAGGTCCACTGTATTGCCATTGGGATTTACACCTACGCGAATAAATTGTTTCACAAACATGGGCTTGTTCACTTGAAACAACGTCATGGTTTGGTCCCAAACTTTGTTTCCTTCGGCGTCGAATCCAACAACCAAGGCATGTGTATATTGATAACCGTCAAACACCCTGCGTGTTTGAGGCTTTCCATTTACATAGGTAGTTTCAGTGCGATAGGTAGGGTAGAAGGCTTCGCCCACATAAATAAAACGATTTCCCAGTTTCATGATTTTGTGGGAGGTCATTAAGTAGTTGTACGACAGTTCCTTGCCTTTTTCCTTGGCCTTTTCAATTTTACGTTCGATTTTCTCTTGGCGGCGATCCGAGAGGTAATCAAAGAAGGTTTTCATTGAAGTATAATTGTGCACCTTCAAGAATTCCATTCCGTTATCATTGAATTTTCCGAAATAAATTCCTTCGCTGGTGGTTTTGGAACGAGTGGAGTAACTGCCGGTAATTGCATAACTATTGGCATCCATTTTTTCAATTGAAACGGAGTTAAGATTAATATCTACAGAGGGATTTAAAAGTACAACGGCTTTACGATTACCTTGATTATCGTAAACCAAACAATAGGTGTTGTTGTATTTACGACTTCTTTTTACTTCCATCACTACGGCAAATTCGTTGGTACCGGCAATGGTGTAAACCCCATAGAATTTTAATTTACTGGGTTTTAATCCGTCCACATCTGTAATTGGGATAATGTTGGAGGATCCTTTTTCCACGTCAATAGCTAAAACAGCCGGATTTTTCTCGTATTTTCCGCAATGGTAAAAAATTCCAGATTCAGCAGCATAATTTAGATTTCCATCCATGCTGAAAGGTATTTCATACAGTTTAAAGCCTGCGGGAATTTCTACTTCAACGTCGTTGATTTTACCCGTTGCTTTTTCGTATGTAACGGCGTGCGCATCTTTGTTTTTGCGATAATACAAATAATGAACAGCACTTTCGCATTGAACGGGTTCAGTAAAACTGTACCCTTTTGGAATGGAAATGTTTTCTGTTTTTTGCAATTCCAAGTTGTTGTTATACACCTCATGTTTCCACTCATAAGCGCCTTCCACTCGGTTCTTTGAACGTGAAACAATAACAAAACCATTTTTACCACCAGGAATTACTGTTTCGCCGATATATCCATCGTTCATTTCAATTTCCATTCGTTTTTCAATGGAAATTTGTGCAGTAATTGTTGGAATTGTTAATAGCGCTGCTAAAAACAATGTGGAAAGTTTAATCCAATTTTTCATATAAGGGGAAGTTACTCATTAGTTCTTTTACTTCATTTCCGATTTTCTGCAAAGCTTCTTCGTTGTTGTGATTCATCAATGCTCTGTCAATTAAGTCGGCAATGGTTTCCATATGCTCCTCTTTCATTCCGCGGGTGGTAACCGCCGGTGTACCCAAACGAATACCTGAAGTAACGAACGGACTTCTTTCCTCAAATGGAACGGTGTTTTTATTGATGGTAATGTGGCATTTAACCAAGGTATTTTCTGCCATTTTACCTGTTAGGTTAGCATCTTTAGGACGTAAATCAATCAACATCATGTGGTTATCAGTTCCTCCGGAAATAACCGAATACCCTCTTTTAATCATGGCAGCAGCTAATGCTTTTGCATTGGCCATAACTTGAATTCCGTAAGTTTTAAAATCATCAGATAATGCTTCTCCGAATGCAACTGCTTTAGCCGCAATAACGTGTTCTAATGGTCCACCCTGAGTACCTGGAAAAACTGCACCATCTAGAATAGCCGACATTTTTCTTAATTCTCCGTTTGGAGCTTTTAATCCCATAGGATTTTCAAAATCCTTGCCCATCATAATTATACCACCACGAGGACCTCTAAGCGTTTTGTGCGTGGTAGAGGTAACAATATGGCAATGAGGTAATGGGTTGTTAAGTAATCCTTTAGCTATTAAACCTGCCGGGTGGGAAATATCAGCGAGTAATAATGCTCCTACTTCATCGGCAATGGAACGAAGTGTTTGGTAATCCCAATCTCTAGAGTAGCTACTTGCTCCGCAGATAATTAATTTGGGTTGTTCGGCCAGTGCTTTTTCTCTTACTTTGGTATAATCGATTAGCCCGGTTTCTTTTTCAACTCCATAAAAGCTTGGAGAATATAGTTTTCCTGAAAAATTTACGGGTGATCCGTGAGTTAAATGTCCACCATGAGAAAGATCAAAACCTAGAATTTTATCGCCGGGTTTCAATACGCCTAACATTACTGCGGCATTTGCTTGAGCGCCAGAATGCGGTTGAACATTGGCCCATTCTGCACCAAAAAGTGCTTTCAATCGGTCAATAGCCAATTGTTCTACTTGATCTACTATCTCACAACCACCATAATATCGTTTACCGGGTAAACCTTCTGCATATTTGTTGGTCAAAACGCTACCCATAGCTTTCATTACTTGGGTGCTTGTAAAATTCTCACTGGCAATTAGTTCAATGCCATGTTCTTGACGCAAATGCTCCATTTCGATGAGCTGGAATACTGCTTGATCGTTAACCTTCATTACAGTTGCAAGTTTACAACTTTTTTGTTGATAAAAAATTTCTGTGCAATTGCTAAAAATAATGCTGAAATTCGCCAAGAATAACATTATGAATGCAAATCAAGCAATTTTGAAGAAGGCAGGGTATTTTCTACTGTTCGTTTTGGGATTTTGGGTCATTTCGATGTGGTACATGTCGCCCGCTTTAGATGGAATGGTGCTAAAACAAGGTGATATGCAGCAGGTAAGATACATGCGAGCATCTGCCGATACTGTAAAAGCGATCACTGGCGAACATCCAAATTGGAATGATCGTTTGTTTTCGGGGATGCCATCGAGTTTAATTACCGGAATTCCACAGGGTAGTTTGCTGCTAAAATTGCGTCCATTGGAACTATTTAACTTGGTAAAAGCACCGTTTTCGTTTTTGTTCTTATCCATGATGAGCATGTTTGTTCTGCTTTTAGTTGCAGGCGCAGACAGGGTTACATCTGCAGTTGGTGCATTGGGATATGCGTTCATGACATTCAGTATTTCGAGTTATGAAGCGGGACATATCACCAAAGTATTGGCTATGGCCGTAATGCCCGGAAGTATCGCGGGTGTATTGCTCATGTCGAGGGGTAAATATCTTTTCGGGGGATCGTTATACGCCTTATTCTTTGCCATGCTGATTACCTATTTCCACTATCAGATTGCCTTTTATATGGGAATCATATTAGCACTTTACATGGTTGTTGAATTGATACGTACCATTAAAAATAAACAGTGGTCACACTACTTGAAAATGTTGGGTGTTTCTGTGTTGGCTTCTGTTTTGAGTTTATTGACTGTAATTGGTAAGTTTCAAGACACCTTGCAATACTCCAAAGCCACGATGCGCGGTGGTTCTGCCGTAGCAAGTGAAGTCCCCCAAAACGGACCAAAACAAGTGTCGGCCAAAGGTTTGGATATTGAATACGCGTTCAGTTGGAGTTATGGTATAGATGAAACTATGACGCTGTTAGTTCCCCGTTTCAAAGGTGGTAGTTCCGATGAATTGGTACCTGAAAATGATTTTGGCGTAGATCGTTTGCCCACCTACTTTGGTGATATGCAATTTACTAGTGGACCAGTTTATATGGGTGCAAGTTTGATGTTTTTGTTCATACTTTCGGTGGTTTTTGGAATTGTGAATTGGATCGACAAAGTATTGAATATGGCTCAGTCGAAATTTGAAAAAGAGGAAGTGGAAAGAGCACAACAATTCTTCTACTTGACTGTTTTTTCACTGCTTACATTTTTGGTGTCGGTAATTTTGTCGTGGGGTAAGTACTTTAGTATAAATGAATGGTTATTCAATCATTTACCTTACTACAACAAATTCAGAACGCCAATGATGGCCCTTGTAATTGCTCAAACAGTAGTACCTTTTTTCGGGGTTTATGGATTATACGTTTTATTGACACAAAAGTTTTCGGCGGCGTTTACCCAATTATTGGTTAAAACCACGCTCATTGTTTCGGGAGCTTTAGTTGGATTTATATTTTTGATGGCGAATTTGCAGGATTTTGCTTCTTCATCTGATGCACAAATTGCTTCACAATCTGGTCCAGAAGCGGTGGCGTTTATCAAGAAGATGCGTTCAGATATTCTGTGGAGTGATGTCTGGAGATCCTTTTTATTTATTGGTTTTACCACCTTGTTGGTTTGGATGGGAATCCGCAAACAAGTCAATGCCATGTATTTATCAATTGCCATGATTGTAGTTGTTGGGATTGACATGATAGGGGTATCGAATCGATATTTAAGTGAATCCAATTGGGAATCAAAGGAAACAGAAGAAGCCATTATTCCTTCTCAAGCAGATGAGCA
>CAZQFZ010000035.1:7723-21435 GCA_964592635.1 uncultured Rhizobium sp. | reverse complement strand
TAAGTTTATACAGTGAATTATCCAACATCAATACCGAGTTGGGCTTGCAGAATTTCGTGTCGGAATTGAAAGACCGATTTGGTCGTCCACCGGATGCGGTGCTATCTTTAGTGGATTCCGTTAGATTAAAATGGGCCGCTAAAGAATTGGGATTGGAGAAAGTATCTCTACTTCCAACGAAGTTGAAGT
The DNA here is from genome assembly GCA_964592635.1 of uncultured Rhizobium sp. GTDB lineage: Bacteria > Bacteroidota > Bacteroidia > NS11-12g > UBA955 > VMCP01. Next base: position 21,246 of record CAZQFZ010000035.1, on the reverse strand, counting down.
GTTTTTTTCCGGGGGATGCGAGTGCTGCAGTATATCAAAGTGAAGCGTTTAGCTTATTGATTGCGATGTTGGCCCAAAATTCTCAAAAATATATGGCCAAACAAACCGACAAGGCGTTCATCGTTGAAGTTCGGGGAATCACCGATGTGTTTCAGGCTTTGTATGAATTGAACCAATGGAAAGCTGTAATTTTGCCCCGAAGTCAAAATACGGTTACTTTGAACTGAAATTCAGTAATCCAAACGACAAAAACGCCCCGACTTATGGGAAATACACAATTCCAAAACGGGGTGGTATTATATTTGACGAACATGTACCCATTGATTAGTTCATCTCGAATTCTCTTATTTATTTTTTTATTCGGAAAAGTCAAAATGTCACAGGCACAAAAAAAACTTCCACTTTTTAATCCGGAATTGCGCTTCATTCATCACCGAGAGGATTGGAAAGGCAATCCCACCCAAAAAGGCATGTATATCAATCATGAATTTCCTCAAATGAACGGCTTTAAAGACGTGCTCAAATGGAAACGTGTGAAGAATCCATACCAAGAAATGAAGAAGTTGGATACGTTTGAAATGCCCATAAAACTGGATTCTGCTATTTTTGATAAATCGAAAGATGGAATATTTTGGTTGGGACATGCCACTTTTTTAATTCGTTTCGGGGGACGGCAGTTTATTACAGATCCGGTATTTAAGAATGCGGCAGTAGTAAAACGACATTCCAAATTGCCCGTAAAAATCAAGGAATTGCCAGCTTCAGATATCGTTTTAATGAGTCACGACCACCGCGACCATTGCGACAAAAATAGTTTGCGAAAATTGCGTAAGCAAAACTCAGAAATCCAATACTTCTCGGGATTGAACATGGATAAAATCCTGAGAAAGTACTTGCGTAAAGCTACAGGACAAACAGCAGGTTGGTTTCAGCAATACAACACTCAAGGACAAGGATTTGAGTTGTATTTTTTACCCACCCGTCATTGGTCGAAACGTGGATTATTTGATACCAATAAACGTTTGTGGGGCTCTTTTATTTTGGTGATTGAAGGAGTTACAATTTATTTTGGAGGAGATTCCGGTTATGGAAGTCACTATAAAGAAATTGCATCTTTGTTTCCAAATATTGATTATGCCATTTTGGGTATTGGTGCTTATGAACCAGAATGGTTTATGGAATCCAATCATTCCTCTCCTGCAAAATCCTATCAAGCATTCTTAGATTTAAATGCCAAACATTTGATTCCTATGCATTATGGAACATTTGATTTGAGTGATGAGCCCATCGGTTATCCCATTCAAGTGTTGGAAGACATAAAAAAAAGGGAAGGAGATTCACGTATTGTGATTCCTTCCCTTGGAGAAAATTTATTGCGTTGAATTGGTTTTAAAATCAATTCTGCATGAAATCCGTCATCTCTTGATTGACGGATTTTTTCGTTTTTGGTTGAATTTCACCTCTGTATTTTTTGTTTCGCTTGGATTTGTTTGGTATCAATGGGTCGTTAGTTTTTGTGCCATTAATTGTGTTGTAGTTAGAATCATTCGCACTTCTATGGTGATTCATTTGGTTTGAATTATTCTTATACATCTGATCGTTAATAGCAAAAGAGTCGTTCCAATTTTTAGCAGAAGTAGATTGGCTTTGACCTAATTGCTTGTTAATCGACATTTTGGATTTATTTAAAGAATCATTTTTTGATAATTCTTCATTTAATACTTGATCCAAATAAACAGTATCCAAAGGCAAATCGTTCATTCGAACATCAAATAAGGCAGTATCAATGGGTTCGGTCGATACAAAATCTTGTGTGCCCGGAATTACAGTGATTCCTTTGATTTTAGTAGGGACTAATTCTGGTCGAGGATTTTTTTTTTCTTCTTCTGTAATTTCATTCACCGGTTTAATTTCTTCCGTTTGATCAATTTCGGGATAATTCATAGACGTTCCCAAAAATCCAAGTTCACAACCGTTGTTTGAAATGGCGCCATATACTCCACGACAACTGTCTCGTTTATCTGGAACCATATCGTGATCTTTGTCTTTCCAACGTCCGATATTTAAATTAAAACCAAACATTCCAGAAATATTTTGTGTACTACCTACGTTTACTGCACCAAGAATATCGTTGATATTCACAAAAGCTTGCAAAGGACCCAAGTTCAAGCTCATGCCCAAACCTACGCGCGTTGCTTTATTGTCAACAATAGTAAAATTACCTCTAATATCTACCCATTCACCCAATTCTTGATTAATGGAAATACTATTCATCAATTTATCACCGTTTACACCAAATCCAAATCCGCCGATCCACTGCAATTGAGTTCTAGGAGTGATAAAGTACTCCGCACTCAACATATATCTAGGTTTTAGTTGTGTAGTATAGGATTCAATTGTACGAGAGTTTACAGAAAGTTTGTTTATTAACGAATCGGCAATTCCTTGCAATACATCATTGTTTCCACCTAATTGATCAATTTGATTGGTATCTAATCCGTTGAATGTCCATGAAAAACCTGTCATATTGAAATCTTGTGCCCCCGATTTCCATTTGATTGAACCTAAATTTTGGATGCTTCCTGAAATTCGGAATTTTTCTACTGGACGATACATGAAACCCAGTCCGAAATTATAACCACGATTAGAGCCAGCATTAAAATTGTTAATGTTGTTTTCGATAATCTGGTCAATGTTTTCTCTGTAAGAACTGTCGGAAGAAAGTTTACCAAAATCAATTCCAAACAGTGAGGCATTTCCTTGCATGATTCCATTAACACCAATTGAATAGATGCTTGATGTGCCAGTATCCGTTGAAATGCCCAAACGAGCTTGGTTTAAGTCCATGTGTGCAATTCCGTTAATCAGTCCAACGTTTGCTCCAATAGAGAGTTTATTGTTAATAAAACGACCGTAAGACAATTGGTTTTGATTGTAAACCATAAATTTATTTCCGGAAAAATCGATGTTGGCATCGTTTTCAATGAAAGCTGCGTTACCCAAAAACATCAATCCAAATAAATCTTTGGGAAACCGAAGTGAACCTTCAACATGTACCGATGAATTAAACGATATGTATGATTTTTTCGTTCTAAAACCGGCAAAAAAAACATTGGATTGGAATGAATTATCCAAACCTATCTGCTTATCATCGTCTCGAATCAGTCTTGAAATGGTTTGAATGGTAGTTTCATTTGAATTGAAAAAAGAGTTCAAATTTCCTCCTGTTAGGTCCGTGCTATTGGAAAAATATCCCAAACCCAAACTAAATCGATATTGAGGTAAGAATGCGGGATTTATGGTATGCGATTGAGGCAAATGTCGGTTGTTGTATTCAAAGAAATTTTGTGCTTGAGCTAACTGAATTGAACCCAAAGCAGAGATAAAACATCCCCCAAGAACTAAAAAATGTTGATATATACGATTGAATTGGATAGTTGATTTCATGGCAAGAATTAAAATTGTTTATTGTACTTGGCACGCAAGGCGATGGAAATGTCGAGGGTGCAATCGGTGTAGATGGAAACGGGTGTGTTTCCATTGTTGTAGGTATCGAATTTCGTTTTGAAAATGATGTACTTGCACTTTTCTGCATCCAATTTTTGCAATGTTTGTTTTTCCAACAAAAACGACGACATATTTTCTGAGGGTGTTACAACTCTGCCATTACTATTGGCAATTCCACTTACCAAAAGGGTAACATCCTTTAACGAATCAATGGGTGCGTACAATGAATCGGTGAAAATCAAATCCAAGCTACCACTCATGGGGAAACCATTGGTGGTTTTGATTTTTAATTCAACAAAATCAAAATCGGTAAGACCACGTAAACTACTGCCAACGTTGGATGTGTCTTTGTAAGTAAAGTTTTTCGCTGTTAATGTCATAGGTACATTGGCTTCAAAACCTACTGAAAAACTGCTTTTATCGGTAACGTGGTTATCGAATGTACCTGTAAATCCATCGGGATTCATGGTGGCGGTACCAATTAAGTCAAAACTCGCTGCAGGCATCGACAAACAATTCACAATATTGGAGTTGCTCTTATCAATTACGAATTCCACTGATTTGGAAGTGCCTCTTTCGGCGATACTTGGGTAAGGTAAATTTAGATCGGGAGCATTTAAATCCAATTTGTTTCCATCTTTATCGCGTGCAACGATATCGAATTTAGCCACAACAGGAATACCTGCAGAGTTTTTCATTTTGATGGTCATACTTGGATTTTCAAGACGCAAACCTTTACCGAGTTCAGCCAATTGAGAAACGTCAAGTCCATTTATATTGAAATCGTAAGAACGGGTTCCAAGGAAGCCATCGAGGTAGTTGAAACGGGCATTTCGAGCATCGAAATCCATTAAAATCGAATTGGAAGAGTCAAATTCAACCATGCCCAAACTGGGTTGAATTTTAATTATCAGATTCAATCTCAACATGTTGTGATCTTTTTTAGAATCTGCACCTAAAAACACTTTTGAGTTTGATAAGTCCACTTGGGTATTGTTTTTACCTGTTGGAACGGCGAATTCAATTTTACCAAGCGGAGAACCGTCTTTGGTGGCATCGGGCAAATACGCCTCAACATTGATCTGCGTGTTGATAGTCGATGTAGTTTCCAATGGTAAAACAGCATCAGATAATTCCACATTTCTAAAACGTGAATTTAAAGTTGGATTGGTTAAATCAACCGATAATGACTGCATATTTAATGTTTGAGCAGGAATAATAGCTTTCCCTCCAATACATTTTACGCGTGAATAACGAACATCTACATCAATGCTGTTGGTTAAATCGATTAATACGCTATCTTGTGATTTATCGATTACGATACTTGGAACAACAAAACCCAAATTGTTACTTAATGTTTTGCCGCCTATACTGATACTGTCTTCGAGTGATTGGTTAGGTTCCATATTCAAAACCATTGCGCTACCCACCAACGTTTGAGTTGGTTTGTTATCGAAAAGCTTCAGTTCCATCTTGGAAATACGTGTTGGTAAACGGTTGGTTACTTTAAACACTAAAAAACCATTAGAGATTTTTAGATATTCATATTCTTGGCTTTCTGCAATATTGGTAAGTGAACCGTAATTGGTGTTGATTTTTGGGAAAGTATCTTTTGAACCGTCTCGGAAACGAATATAGTCTCTTAATGTATCATTCAACCCTGCAACGATATCATCCAATTTAATATTTGCAGATTCGGTAATGTTATTTATTGAAATACTTCCAATACTCAATTTAGTATTGTTTCTACCCAATTTAAGTTCTTTCAATACAGTATCTGCGATAACCGAAAGAACATTATCTTGCTTAACTGTAAGTCGAATCAAACCATCTGCATCGTATTTGATGATGCTGTCCTGTTTTAAAATATCGGTAATACGGATCTTAGCACTCGCCAAGGGTGTTAATACTTCTGGATTGATTTTAGGATCACTGTATTTATTTGGATCAATCGTGTTCTTTTTACATTGCCAGTTAGTCAAAAGACTCAAGGCAATGATTAGATATGTGAATGATTTTTTCATGAATTGAATTGATTATTATTTTTTTGGATGATTGTTTTGATTACATTTATTTTCTCGTTTAAACTATGATTTATAAATATAATTTATTGAAATTCAGTTTTTTCACTGAATTTAAGTGCTTTTATATTCAAAATTAACTATTATTATTGATTTAACACCATAGAATTTACTGAAAAAGAGATAATTTTGAGTAATTGATTCCAAAATAAATTCCAATGAAAATTAGTCCAGAGCATTTGAAATTAAAATTTCCTGAAATTGAAATTGAGTTACTCAAAGAGATTTCTGCGTTTGGAGAGGTAAACGAAATAGAGCAAGGAGAGGTTTTAATTCGAACAGGACAGCATCTATCTTCAGTAATTATTGTTTTGCGGGGTATTTTGAAAATATACCGAGAAGGAGAAGATGGGGGAGAGTATTTTTTATATTATCTCAAAAATGGGCAAGCTTGTGCCATGTCTCTGGCTTGTTTAAAAAATCAAGAAACCAGTCAGGTAATGGCCATTGCAGTTGAAGACACTGAGGTATTAATGATACCCATAGTAAAAGTGAATCAATGGGTTCGGGAGTATCAATCTTGGCAAGAATTTGTAATAAACACCTATAGAAACCGATTTGAAGAAGTGCTTACCGTATTAGACCATGTAGCATTTCGAGGTATGGACGAACGATTAGAATTCTATTTGAAAAAACAGAAAACCCTCAACAAACAAGGACAAATCATAGAAATGTCTCACCAAGCAATTGCCAATGATTTGAACACTTCTAGAGAAGTTGTTTCTCGATTATTGAAAAAAATGGAACAACGAGGAATGTTGCAGCTTCATCGGAATTATATAGAAATGAAATAACTGTATTTGAAAGTCGATTCCATTTTTAACTCTCAATATATTGATTGATGGATGGATTATCAACATCCAAAATTCTATTTAAGTAAATTTACAGTGCCTTTATACACTTTGATCTCTTTTTCGGGATTTTTGAACGAAGCCTGATAAATGTATTGTCCAGGAACGCACATTTTACCGTTGTATGTGCCATCCCATTTTTTATTGGGATCAGTTGTAATAAATATCAATTCTCCCCAACGGTTATAAATAGTGAATTCGTATTCTGTAATTCGCAATGGAGTAACCAAGCCAAACTCATCATTTCGATCTTCAGAATTCACAGGCGTAAATGCATTGGGAAACCAATACAATGGTTTTGAACGGATAATTACATCTTTTGAGATGGTATCGGCACAACCGTATTGTGTACTCGCAATTAATGAAACTCGATAGGTGTTGTGTGTTTCAAAATCATGAGATGGATTTTCTAAAGTGGAAAAATAACCATCTCCAAAATCCCAAACCCAATTATCATCGTATTCAGATGTACTTGTAAAATAAGTTGGCTCCAACATCTTGGGTTCATCCGGGTTAACTCTAAAATCGGCTATCGCTCTTGGATATATTTCTATGGGTAAGATTTGCGTGTCAGAACACCCGTAAGAGTTCCGTACACTGAAAAACACATTGTAATTTCCAAATTCTTTATATGCAATTGTTTCAGTAGAGTTGGTTGATCGGCGATCATTGCCAAAATCCCACATATAACCCGTAATACTGCCGCCTCCTGGCGTTGAACCGTTTGTGAAAGTAATGGGACTGTACTGACAATCGTTTTTGAATTGAACAGCTGCATAGGGCTTAGGTGCAATGTACGATTGACGCAAAAAAGTGTCTTTGCAGCCTTTGCTGTTATATACAATCAATCGAATTTCGGGTAGTCCAACTGAACCGTAGTAATGTGTGCCTTTTTTACCCACAAATTGAGGCGAGCCATCGCCTAAATTCCAATATTCTGCAGCAATGAAACCAGTACCCGGCCAACTGAGCGACTCAAATCCCATTCGAGCGTTTTCACAGGTATCAGATAATTGAAAAAGCGCCTTAGGTGCTGCAAAAATCAGTGCGCTTTTCGTTGCGGTATCTTGACATCCCGATTCAGAACGAATGACTAATTGCACATTGAAATTACCCGCAGGTGTGTAAAAATGTACAGGATGCTGTAGTCCGCTAAATTGCCCATCCCCGAAACTCCAGAGCCAATTGGTGATTTTATCCGTGCTCACACCTGATTTATCCATGAAAATAATGGAATCTTTTTCACAAAATCCCGAAAAAACAAAGTCTGCTTTAGGATAAGGTGTTGTATCTGAAAGTGTCCAAATCCCGGAAAAATTTTGCTTGCTTCGATATGAAAGTCTGTTTTTGGAAGCGTTTAACGTGCCCACCAATGGATATAGCCATTTTCCCAATGCGGAGTTCCATTTTATAGCACCTAGATTATTTTCAGTAATCACATCATTGCTTCCCTGAAAATCCAAATCAGCATACTGAAAATCTAAAGTGACATCAGGTTTAATTGTATATCCACCGTCTTCAATCATCCAATATCGATTGATAAATCGTTCCGAATTTTCGCCTTCGCATTCGTTGTCCGTGTTGAAAACACCGATAGGTAAGGGTCGATTATTTGGTTTGGGGACGTCGGACGTGGGGAAGGTGGATGCAACAATAAATCCCGAATCGGTAGTGGATTGTCCGGCACCATTTATACTGAATTGAAAACTAATTCGCTGTCCGTTTTGATTGATAAAAGGCACGATAAAAATGGGACCTGCATCACCATTTCGAATATTCCATTGTACTCTACCGTAACCGGCCGACGAATTTGTTTCAGACAAAATACCTCCATTACTCGAATAAGTTATGGCATTGGAGCTTTTGTTGTTTATAATTAACTTCCTAGAATTAAGAACAATCTGGGAGTTGTTTAAACGAAGAATGCCGGTACCGCCACCTGAAATTCCTCCACCAACCAAAGTGTTTACAAATAAATCGACTTTGCCGTTTCCATTAGTATTCAAATCAGGGAAATGGGTGGTAGAATTACCGTCAATAGTGATATTTACACCGCGCAATTCAACTTTGCCATTGTTGGTTGAAAAAACAGGTGTTGAGCCGTTGTTTGTCCAGTTTTTATTTACTATAAAAGTAGCATTGGGCGAAAGTTTTATGTTTGACTTACCAATGGATTTGTAATTTCCATTGTTGCCTGCTATGATGATGTTGGAACCAGAAGTTTGAACAATATGTCCACCATTTTGAACCAAACCCTGGGCGTTCAAGTTGGTTAAAAATAGGGTGGAGAAACCAACGAGCAGATAGGTCCAACTCGATTTTATAGTTTTGTTCATGAAAAGATCGGTTGTAGATTATTGTTGATTTATTTTTTTAAGTAAGTTTTGATTCAATTGAATAATCTCTTGATTTTGTTTAATCAATTCTTGAATTTGTTGTTGTTGGGCATTTAATTGTTGAGCTTGTTTCTCAATCATTAGTTGTTGTTCTTGAACAGCTTTTACCAACGGTACTACAAATTCGCTGTATCGCAATCCGTAATAATCTTTATCATTTTTCGGTTTATCTACGCCAGAGAAATCGTAGCCCACAGAATTTGCCGCTTTTTCAACTTCTTGGGCAATAAATCCTGAATAACGAATTTTTTCTTGGTCGTATTTTCCTTTAAACATGATAGTGTCGGAGTCCATACCCAAAAATGCATTGATTCCCCTTACATCTAAATTGTAGGTAACAGGTTCGAGTTTCATGATAAAGTCCAAACCCTTGACGGTTTTTTGAATATTGCGTTTAAAGCGTGCATCGCTTAAATTAGTCCAGCCAACACTTCCCCCGATACTGGTTACGGAAGTACTGCCCACACGCACTTGATTGCTCGCAGTTGTCCAAGTGTTTGATCCAATAGTGGTTGTATTGTCTAGGTTTGATTGATTGGGACCATTGTAATATCCTAAGGAACTGTTGTAGTAACCTGTACCATTCAAAAAGCCAGCGTAATAACCTACGCCTTGGTTGTAATAACCTGAACTGTTGTAATATCCTGATGCATAACCAACAAATGCATTTCCAATACCTAAGTTATTGTTAGTTAATGCGTAATTTCCTAAACCAGCATTGTAATGTCCATAAACGTTTGCTCCTAATGCATAGTAACCAACAGCGGCATTCATGACACCGGAAATATTATATAAGAGCGAGTACATTCCAACACCTACATTGTATGTACCCGAGGTATTGCTATACAAACTTCTGAATCCAATTCCTATATTGAAACTACCAGAAGTATTTGAACGCAATGGTTCATATCCAATTCCCACGTTGTAAGCACCTGTTGAGTTGGCATACAAAGAAGCCGCACCTAAGGCGGTGTTGTAGTTGCCCGTATTATTATCGTACATTGCTTGCCAACCGAGTGCCGTATTGTAGTATCCCCCTTGGTTTGCACTTAAAGCTTCTCTGCCGATTGCAATATTTGAATAACCGGTGGAACCAGAATTGGATGAATATCCCAATGAAATGTTGCTATTTGAATGATTTAACTCTCCAAACCAAGTGTTGTTAACACGGAATTTTAATGGAACGGAATTCAATGTTCCCAAAAAACTACTGGAATTTAAGCCGCTATTGCCTGTGGTTCCCCAAAATCCATTTAGATGAACAAAACCGCCATTTTTAGATAAGTAAACGGTGTCTTTAGATAGACGAATTTTTTGTATTTCATTGTTTGTATCGTTATCAATGAATTTTTTGTTGGCAATTACCGTTACTTGGCCATAATCATTCACCGATAACACCGGATATTCTTTGTCATTTCCATAACTGCCTGCAACTGCACCTGATTTGTTAATATCAACCGATCCTTTTCCTTGTATATAACCCCCAGTCAAACCCTTTCCAAAAGTCATCGAACGCATTAACGGCACCCATTTATTGGTTTCGTAATACCAAAATCCCACGGTGTCGTCGGTTTGGTAAATTAAAAGACCATTGGCAGGAGTATTAATTAAATTTTTTTGGGCCCGAGATAAGCGGGGAATCAAAATACCTTTATTCGTTGATGTTATATCCAGCATAGCGGAGCCATCCGGATTGGAACCGGTTTCATTGATTCCGACATTTTGTGCATACGACCCTACAAAAGAAAATATTGCAATTAGGAAAACGTGAATTTTGTATTTAGAAGACATGAGTTTTATAAATGATTGGATAAAAATGCAATGAATCAGTTCTTATTACTATTCGTTCGTGGAAAATAATATGTTTGTTATAAAATAATAAAAAAATGATATGTTACACTAAGATTTGTAAATATATAGAAATTGACTTGAATCATTACAATTTTTTTGGAATATCATCTCAATTAAATATCCATTTTTACTTTTTTACAAGGATGATATGTTCCAAATTGTTTAAACAATTTCTTTGAATATCAATCGATTCCTTTAATTCAACTTTTTCTACGTTCAAACCCCAATTTCTCCACCTAGTAAAAAAGTCACTACCATAAAGTCGAACATGATCCCATTGCCCTAGATATTTCTCTCGTTCTATTTTATTCCAATGCGAATCTGCTTCGATGGTTTGCGATAATACGAGAGAGTAAGGAATTTGTACTATTGCTGAACCACCGGGTTTGAGTACACGCTGAATTTCTAACAATGCCTTTTTTTCTTCTACCACATGTTCTAAAACATGGTTGCAAATGATGATATCGAATTGGTTGTCAGCGAATTGCAATTTGCGAACATCTCCTTGTTTTACATGTTTTCCGTACGCAAATTTATATCCTGCTGAGCGATTATCTATTGCTATGATTTCACACTGAAATTGTGATTTTAGTGCCTTGAATAATGGCTTTTCTGGGGCAATGTGGAGTATTTTCTGGGGATGTAAATCCTGCTCCATCAAAAATTGATAGACCAAACGGTCGCGATCGGATGAAGCACAATTGGGACAATCCACGTTTCGCCTACCTGCACCAATTATTTTGAGCTGTTCAATGATGGGTAAATTGTGTCCCCGTGGAAACCAATAAATGGGAAAGAAGCCACAGATGTTGCATTGCTGATGCAATTTTTCAGAAGATTGCCAAATTTTGGCATCCAAAAAAAATTGCGGTATGAACTGAAACCATTTCAATACCGCAATTTAATTATTTGAAATAAAAAAGTGAGAATTTTATCGATTCATTGAACTGATAAAAAGATGGTAACGGTAAAATTATTTTACGCTTACCAATTCAGTGTCGAAAATCAAAGTGGCATTTGGAGGTATTACTCCACCTGCACCGCGTTTTCCATAACCCAATTCAGAAGGGATAATTAATTTGTATTTTGCACCCACTTTCATCAAGGCAATTCCTTCATCCCAGCCTGGAATTACTTGACCAATACCCAATTTAAAATCAATGGGTTGACCGCGTTTGTAAGAATTGTCGAATTCCGTGCCATCTGTTAATTTTCCAGCATAATGTACCGCTACAGTTTTACCACGTGTAGCCATTTCACCGGTGCCTTCTTTTTCGACTACATACCAAAGTCCGGTTCCAGTGGGTTTTGCTGTTGGATAATTGGTTTTTACCCAATTTTCGAACTTTAATTTTTCTGCTTCTTCAGCTTTGATTTTTCTTTGTGCCATTTCCGCTTGATATTGTGTCATTGCAGCCTGATCTGCTTTAAATTTGTTTGCTTGTTCTCCCACGCGAATGATTTCTATGGTTTCAATTTTATCACCTTGTTGAATGGCGTTAACAACCTCTTGCCCAGTGATCACTTTCCCAAACACGGTGTGCATACCGTCTAACCAAGGTGTGGCAACGTGAGTAATGAAAAATTGTGAACCGTTGGTGCCTGGACCAGCATTGGCCATCGATAAGATACCAGGACCTGTGTGTTTTAATTCGGGAACAATTTCATCTTCAAAGCGATAACCAGGTCCACCAGCACCAGTGCCATCTGGGTCACCACCCTGAATCATGAAATCATTAATTACGCGGTGAAATGTTAATCCATTGTAAAAAGGGGTGCCTTTGGGCTTAGCACTGTTGATTATTTTCCCTTCGGCCAAACCCACAAAATTGCAAACGGTAATGGGGGTTTTGTCGTAATGCAATTGCAATAAAATTTCGCCTTTGTTGGTAATCATTTTTGCGTAAAGTCCGTCGGGTAGATTTTTTCCGCCTCCGGAAACTTCGGGATCGTTATACTGATTTGTCATAATGTTTGCAGATAAAAAGCTACTTGTCAACGCAGCGGCTGACAACAGTAACCAACTTTTCATTTTAGTTATCATGTTCGTTTGTTCTTATTTGTTGTTGGAGTTTCTTTGGCAAATTTTGTACCACAAGTTCGTAACTGTGATCAATTTGTTGTGAAATAAAGGATTCTGAAAGACCATCGAGTTCAATTTGATTCCATAATTTCTTGTTCATGTGAAATGCACCCTGAATTTGTTCGTACTGTTCTCTCAATTCAATAGCCAATTCAGGATCGCATTTTACAGCTATTTTCTGAAAATCATGAATATCAGCCAAGCAAAACATTTTACCCGCAACTTTCCAAACGCATGTGGTTTCATCGAAAGGAAATGTTGCTTCCGTGGCCGGTTTACTCAAACAATATTCGTTGACCCAGTCAAAATTCATTGGTGATAATTTTACAAAACTAACCATTCCATGTAAATTTGTAAAATTAATCGACCAACTCATTCGTTTCTACTTTCGTTTGATACTCGAATTTATATGCCCATACACATGAATCCCCATACTCGCGCCCCGTTTGAATTATCTAAAAATTCAGACAATGCAGAATTGTTTACTTTTTATCCGATGAATACACTTTCCAATTTTCACCAAAACGCTTTTCGATCTATACAGTTTTTGTTTTTGGGGATGTTTATTCTGCTTTCTTTCGGTGGAATTTCTCCATTATCTGCACAGCAACGCACCGCAAAACCAAAAAATTCGGTACAAAACTCTGGCAGTTCTCTAGGTGATAGAGAGCTAGAACATCCTCCCATTGATCCTAATAAACAGCCATCCCCCGAAAAGAAAAAAAGAAGAATTCGTTGGGAAGCCATTCAATTT
>CAZQFZ010000035.1:0-7623 GCA_964592635.1 uncultured Rhizobium sp. | reverse complement strand
ACAGCCATCCCCCGAAAAGAAAAAAAGAAGAATTCGTTGGGAAGCCATTCAATTTATGGATAATGGAGATGCGTATTACAAAGATCAACCTTATACCGGAGGTGCTTTTGCATTGTTCCCGCCAACGAGTCCAAATTCAGTTGAGGCACCCAAGATTGCCAAAGAGGGAGAGTTTTTCAACGGTAAATTACACGGTGAGTATAAAGTATATAATCCGAAGGGCCAATTCATTTCGCGTGAGACCTATTCAAATGGATTTAAAAACGGAGCGTTTTGGTACTACTACGAAACCGGCGAACTGGAAATTAAGGGAAATATGAAAATGGATGTTCTATACGGAACCGTGGAAGGATTCTATACTTCAGGCGCAAAATATTACATAAATGTGTATGCAGATGGAGTTCGTGATGGTAAATGTGTTTCGTATTTTGAAAATGGACAATTGGAAAATGAAGCTGAATTTAAAAAAGGAATTCCTGTGGGTGTGCATTATGCATATTTTCCCGATGGAAGCGTACGATATATGAAGTCATTTAATTCAGATGGAAAGCTTCATGGACCCAATTATGTATTTCATAGAACAGGTTGCGAAGCATCAGAAGAATACTATAAAAATGGGAAACTCGACTCAGTTCAACGAGCTTGGGATGCATTAAGCTGTTTTCTAATACGCACCGGAAGTTATAAAATGGGTGAGAAGGATGGTGTTTTTGCCGAATTCAACATGTTTGGGGATACTCTGAAAATTGAATCTTATAAAAATGGAGTTCGACATGGTTATTTCGGTTCTTACGTAGAACAGAAATCAGAAGAAGATGGAGGGGGGCGACCACGAATTGTTACCGAAATGGAAGGGAAGTATGTGGATGGATTGGCTGAAGGGTATTGGGTTTATGGACAAGTTTCGCACTATCAACAGCGAAAAGGTTCGTATAAAAAAGGAGTAAAAATAGGAACTTGGTTGTACTACGATTACCGTGGTGAATTGCTTTTGGAACAAAATTTTGATGAGAATGGTGAACAGATTGGAGGGAAAATCTATGAGAATTGAGCCCTTTGTTGTAGGGATGACAGGACTGTCGGGCGCGGGTAAAACCTATTATGTGGATGCCTTGAAAGCTAAATTTGGGGATAATATAACCGTGGTGGGTTTTGATGATTATTACAAACCATTGGATATGCAACACATTGATGAATTCGGTGAAGCCAATTACGATTTGCCTTCGGCATTGTATTCCGATAAATTTTATCACGATTTAATGCAGCTGATTGAATATCATCCAGTAACCTTAAAAAAATACCAATTTGAACATTATGATGCTCCGGAAGTTATTGAAACATTATCGCCTGCACCCATTCTTTTGGTGGAAGGATTGTTTGTGATGGAGTTCCATCCGGTTGATGCATTGTTGAATTATCGCGTGTTCATTGATTGTGATACCGATTTGTGTTACGATCGTCGATTGAAACGCGACATAGCGGAACGAAATATTCCAGAAGCGCGCAGCATTCACCAATGGCAGCATCACGTTATGCCAGCATACAATCAATTCATTTTACCACACAAAGAACGCTGTGATTTGGTTATTTGGAATGAAGGTGCTGCCGATCACAACATCGATGTAATTTCGAAAGCCATTATGGAGCAAGCTCATCCATCTGTAATAACAGCGCTTCAAAGTAGTTGAAAATTCAGGTTGCTTTAAACCGAAAATTGAAGTTAAACTTGAATGAAACTAATTACTAAGTGCACTTAATCCAATGCTATGAACTCAGAAGTTCGATACTGAGTATCATAAACTGCAAAAGTAGGTGTATTAAATACGCCTGCAATTTCACCGGGATTCATTAACAGTGCTTTTCCGTATTTTTGCTTATGCTGTTTGTGTGTGTGACCAAAGAATACAGCGTCGTACCAGCCCGTTTTTACCATGGTTTGTGCGTAAAACGGATAATGTGTAACTCCAATTTTAATACCGTCTAAGGTTAGAATATTATCTAAATCGCCAATGTATTCACCATACAAACGAATGTTTGGATAATTCTGAGCTTGGTTCAAAATTTGAAAACGGTCGCCATCGTTATTTCCAAAAACGGCGTGTACGGTTTTACCAGATTCCCCCAAAACCTTAACAACAAACGGAGAGCAAAAATCGCCACAGAATAAGATAGTATCAATTCTTCGTTCTGAAAGTATATTCAAACACTGATTCAAACGATCCACTCGATCGTGTATGTCGCTAATGATTGCAAATTCCATAAATGTTTAAGTTGTATTGGTCGAAAATTATTCAACGAAATTACAAAAGGGTTGTAAATTTGCAGAATTAATTTACAAACATGGCCATAATTATAACCGAAGAGTGCATCAATTGTGGAGCTTGCGAGCCCGAATGTCCTAATAACGCTATTTACGAAGCGGGAGTAGAATGGGCCATAGCCGACGGAACCGAAGTAGAAGGAGAGTATTTGTTGTCGAACGGTAAAACCGTAAGCGTGGATGAAAAATTTCGTGCCATAAGTGATGAGGTGTATTTTATTGTACCCGACAAGTGCACGGAGTGTATGGGTTTCCACGAAGAACCCCAATGTGCGGCTGTTTGCCCCGTAGATTGTTGTGTACCAGATCCTGCTCACCGTGAATCAGAGGCTGTTTTGTTAGACAGAAAAGCGAGATTGCACGTTTAAAATTCTAGAAGAATATCTGATTTTGAAATATCAGATTGATCAAATCTCCGTTTTTTTTCTTAATTTTCAAGATAGTTGGGAATTAAGAAAAATCCAACAGAATATTGCTAAATTGTCCAAAGCAAATCATCGAATTCACTTACAGTGTTTCATGTCTGGCATATTAATTCCTTATCTTTGAAACATGTCGGTCAGAAAGATATGCTTATGCAGTTGGGTTCCAATTCGAAAAGAACCGAGTAGCGCATCGGAAATGGTTTCTAGCTTGCTTTTTGGGGAAACCTGCACCGTGGTTGCACAAGAAGGAGAATGGCTATCTGTACTATGTGATCACGATCAGTATCCTGGATTTATTCCCGAAAAATACATGGCAGATGAAACATTTATCTTGCCCGAAAATCATGTAAAATGGCTCAACTACGGTCCCGTAATTGCTCGACCGGTATTATCTGAAGAGGAATCAGAAAATTTAATTGGACCCATAATATTGAGTCCTGGAAGTTGGGTGTCAAGTTCGGGTGTGCTGGATGTTCAAGGGAGTGAGTTCTATTTTCATGCAACATCGACGTTGTTTGATTCCCGTAAATTCTTGAAACAATTCATCAACACACCCTATTTGTGGGGAGGTAGAAGTATTTTCGGAATCGATTGCAGCGGATTATCTCAATTGTATGCTGCCGCTCAAGGAATTTCCATCCCAAGAGACGCCTATCAACAAATTGAAATCGGACAATCCATCGATTTTTTGGATCGACAAGAAGGAGATTTGGCATTTTTTCAAAATAAGTCGGGAAAAATTACCCATGTGGGAATTGTTTTAAACGGTGGACGAATTATTCATGCTTCCAATCAAGTTCGAGTGGATCAACTGTCTAAAATAGGAATCACTCATAGCAATACCCAAGAACTAACGCATGAATTAGTCGAAATTCGTAGGATTATTTTTACATCATGAAATTACAGGAATATATCAATGAAATGAAACCCGACTTTCATCGGTTGTACGGGGAAAAATATCAATTTCAAGTGGCTCAATCGGAAGCACATATTGATTTAACCCTGAATGCTTGTATTCAATATGTTCAGAAATTGGCCATGTCGGGAAAACTGAAGGAAATTCAAGATATGGCAACCGGTGGTGCCGAGGCACTTAAAAATAGTTCGTACTATGCCGAATTGCTTGGAAATTGTGCCCAAAGCTACTACGGCTTAGATTGGGATCAACAACGGAAAACAGCACTCGCTGAAGATATCTTGGTGTTTATTTTAGATGGATTAAAATTCAAGTTTATTCAAGGTGGTTATACCTTAGACCAAGCGGGTGTTATGAAGTTTTTAGGCTTGGATTTGGGTATTTTGGGTAAAATGGGTGGAATGTTTGGACGATTTTTTCGTTAATTCCTTGTACTATTTCGAAACTTTGAAAAAATGAGCCGTTCCATTCGATTGTTAATAAGCATTTTCCTTTTTCTGCTTTTCGGGGGATGGCATTTTGCATCGGCACAATATTGGTCGCCGCAAAACATACAAGATCGTTACAAAACTGGATTGGTCATTCGCAATTATCGAGAATTGGTTATGGTTAAAGACAATTTGAAACGTTACATCCACATTGAACGAGTGCGGATTGACGGAGAAGTGGATGTCAACACCGTAGCGCAATTGGTTGCAAAAATGCCTTGGGTTGATGAACTTCAATTGATTAAATTTCAGGGAATTATATCCGATGTTGACTTGAAAAATCTAGAATGGGTTCCTTCAATATATTTGTTTGTGCCCAAAGATCGTGAAGACGCTCTGCTTCTCAATGATCAATGGAAAAGTATATCGAATATTACTTTGCAATTTCAAGAAGTTCCAGAACAGTGGGAATTTTTAAAAGACTGGAAAAATTGTCAATCTTTAACGGTGTTAGCATCCCTCAATAAAACAGATGCTCAAAATTTGATCCAACAAGTGGTAGTTTCAATACCCCAAATTCAGCGTTTTGGTGTGTCGTTATCGACAGTAAAACACCTACCTCCCTCAGTAAAGAATCTGAATAATCTAAAGGAACTTACTGTAATCAATGCTGCTGATGTTGAAATCCGCAATGCAGATGCCGTTGGTACACAAATGAATAATTCAGAAGCATTGATGGGATTGGTTTATACAGAATTGGGTAGAGAGACCATTCCGATTGAAGTGAGAACAAAAAATGTTTCGGTTTCTCGTGGGGGAAGTAATTCTCAGAATGACAAATCCGTGATCAATAATTTTGAAGTGGGTGAAATTGTAATGCCTATTTTTGTGCCTTTTCATTATGTTGCTGCAGAACCCAAGTTACTCGCTTCGGATTTGAAATACATTTATGATTTATTCCCCAATTCTCCCAAAGATCCCAACATCAGCTGGTTAACCGAAGAAAATTCTACCGTTGATTTTGCCGAATTTACACTTTTGAACCGACAAAAATTATCGGCTAAGTACGGTATTCAGAAACAAACGTTTGTTAATGATTACAATGATGGAATTTATGAATTTGAAGGGAAATCCGATAAAGATGAATCCTTTTTCGGTGAAGGAAAGTGGGCAGTGATGATTCCGAAAAATAGTTTGATTTCAAAAGGCCAACTGAAACAGATTCAAAACAAGGTTGCAAATTCTGGAAGTATGTCTTCTGCTACCGTTCAGTCCCTATTTGAAAAAGCGGCTTGGAAAAATGATTATAGATTGATTGTGAAAACAAGTCAAAGTCCAGAGCGCAATGCCGCTTTAGGAAAGAGTTTTCAGTATGATTCGTCTGGAAAAATGTATCTTTTGGATGCAGGAGTTTGGTTTGAAATAACGGCAACATCCTTGGGTGGTGATATCCCACTGGATATTCGTCCGGGGTATTTTGCACAAATCAATTATCAAGCAGCCGTGCGAGATTCCAGTCGTTTTTACGCATTTAACATCCCCCGAAATAAATGGGTAAATTATTATGATTACGATTATGAATTTGACGATGATTTCATTTCGAAAATTGATTTCTATCAGTTTAATGGGTGGGCCAATACCTCGATAAAACATTCAGAAACAGCTGTGTTAAATTTGGATGAGATATTTGAAACAGCGGGTTATCACTATTTATTGTCGCCAGCTGAGTCCAAAACCCAGTTGAATCCAATCAAAGGGAATTACATTCAAAAATCGGTAATTGCAGCTGGAAATAATAGTTTTCCTTTGTTTCGGGGACGTTCAACTGTGCGAGTGAGAGTACTAGGACAATTGAAAATGACCGATGTGGTTGGAATCGAAATCTCAGATATTTCAGCTGGAAAATTCTATCCCGAGTTAAAATCGTTTGAAGGACAAACCTTTTATATTAATACCAAAGCATCTCGAAAATACGTGATCGATTTTTTCAAATCCCAACGAATTATCGATGTTCGGATCAAGAAATACGGTGAAAACCCGCATTTGGAGTTCAAAACTGATCAGAGTATCATCGATATTTCATGTTTGTCGTATTATAATTTGCCTACGGCAATTTATACTGATAAAGAGAAGATTGATATGCAAAAGAAGTGGGATTTTAATTTTAATCAGTACCAGAATCGCAGAAATTTAAAAAATCAATATTGGGTAAATTGGAGAACCGGTGTTGAAAATCAACGAATAGCACAAACCAATGAATCGGTGTTGGGTAACTCAAGATTGCAACCCGGCATGAAACGTGGAAGTTTTAAAATCCGAAGTATGGGTGAATTCGTAATGGCCAAACCAGTTGCTGTGAATGCAACTCATTATTTTGAGATGGTTTTTTGTGATGAGGGAAAAATACCGTTGAAATGTACCGATGTTTTGGTGGTATTGGAACAACCACAATCCTCAATTAAATTGGAAAATCCCAACAAGCATGCAACCTTTTCTACCGATGCTCCGAGATATAAACTTCAGATTAATCCCAAACAAATCACTTCGATTTTAGTTAAAACTCAATCAGGTAATGTGTATTATTTAACCGGAGATGCTTTTAGAAAACTGAATTTAGCGGATAATTCCATTTCTTTTGTTTCCATGCAACCGTTGCCTGACAAAGTATATAATTCTGAAATACTTGCTAATCAGCTAGGCATAAAGCAGAAAAAAACAAAACCTGCAACTGCACCTGCATCAAAATAATTTATAAATGAATCCTACCTATATATTAATTGGACTGATTTCTTATTTTCTGATTTTGCTTTCGATTGGTTACATCACCGGTCGCAAGGCCGATGAAAATTCCTATTTCTTAGGAAATAAGCAGAGCATTTGGTGGATGGTAGCTTTAGGAATGCTTTCCGATTCCATGAGCGGTGTCAGTTTTATTAGTGTGCCCGGTGCGGTGTATAATGATCAGTTTAATTATTTACAGGTGGTAATGGGTTATGTGTTGGGGTATTTAGTCATCGCTTATTTTCTGTTGCCATTATACTACAAAGCCAACGTTACCAGCATTTACGAATATTTAGAACAACGGTTTGGAGGTGTTTCCCAAAAAACAGGAGCGTTTTTCTTTGTGATTTCCCGATTATTGGGTGCCGGTGGACGTTTGTTTTTGACTGCATTGGTGTTTCAACAGTTCCTGTTTCAGCCCATGGGAATTCCATTTGAGTTAACCGTGGCCATTATAATTCTGTTGATTTTAACGTACACAGTAAAAGGTGGAATTCGCACCTTGGTATTTACGGATGCGCTTCAAAGTGTTTTTTTGATCGGGGGATTGGTGGTCTGCATTGTATCAATGTTGAAATCGCCTGAATTATCCGAATTAAAAGGATTGAATATCTTTACCATGAAATCCGATTTTACCGGTATTTTCAATTGGGATGTAAATAGCAGTAAATACTTTTGGAAGCATTTATTGGGAGGGATGTTTATTACCATTGCAATGACGGGTTTGGATCAAAACATGATGCAAAAAAATCT
>CAZQFZ010000034.1:3744-22054 GCA_964592635.1 uncultured Rhizobium sp. | reverse complement strand
AAAACAATGCACCTGATACAGCGATGAGAACAACTGTAGCAACTGATGACCAAACTACTCCAATGCGTTTCGAACGACGAGTCTCCAACCTCTCCTCTACTGCGTCCCACATGAATGCTGGAACTTCAGGAGAAAAATTAGAAAACTTTTCCTTCAATGATTCGTCGATATGTTTACTTCTCTTTTCCAGAGTACTACTTTTTATTTGGGTTTGATCTTTGTTCTAATAAATCACGCATCATTTTTCTGGCTCTGCTTAGCATACTTTTGGAATTGCTCTCAGTTGTTTCTAACAAAACGGAAATTTCTTTGTGGCTTAATCCATCGATTGCATACAGATATAAAACCGTACGATAATTGTCTGGAATTTGCTTCATCATGTCCAAAACAGATTCTGGAGTCAATTCATCCATACTGGATTCTGTTTCTTCCTCATCTTTTACAAACTCTGCATCGCTAACCTCCACCCATTCTGGACCAGAACGTTCTTTTCGGTAGCGCGACAAAGCCAAATTGATGAAGATTCGAGTCATCCATCCTTCCAATGTTCGTGCGTCTTTCAGCGTATTTATTTTTTCAAAGACCTTGATGAATCCTTCTTGCAAAACATCTTGAGCCTCCGCCGTGTTTCGAGTATATCTTAAGCAATACCCGTACATTTTGGAACTGAACATTTCGAACAGAGCCTTTTGGGACTTCCGTTCGTTTTTCAAACATCCAGCTATGATTTGCTCATTTGTTAACAAGTAGTTTCGGATTTATGACGCACAAAATGATAAAGGTTGCAAAAAAATATTAAAATTTGCGTAATACATGAAATTTAATCGGAAAAAATTAACGGACAATCAATTGTTGCACCTTTACAAGGCACTACTTCGACCTAGAGTTATTGAAGAGCGTATGTTGGTATTGCTTCGACAAGGCAGAATAGGTAAATGGTTCAGTGGAATTGGGCAAGAGGCTATTTCCGTAGGCATTACAGAAGCCATTCATACAGACGAATACATACTACCTCTGCACCGAAATCTGGGTGTATTTACTTCCAGAAATATTTCCGATAAAAAACTTTTTGCCCAATGGCAAGGCAAAAAAAGTGGTTTTACCAAGGGACGGGACCGATCGTTTCATTTTGGCACCCGCGAACATCACATCGTGGGCATGATTTCGCACCTTGGTGCCATGCTGGGAGTTGCCAACGGAATAGCCCTGTCCAATATGTTGGATGGAAAACCTTCTGTAACCGTTGTTTTTTCGGGGGATGGCGGAGCTTCTGAGGGAGATTTTCATGAAGCACTCAACGTTGCGGCCGTTTGGCAATTACCCGTGATTTTCTTAATCGAAAATAATGGTTACGGTTTATCAACCCCTTCAAATGAACAATTCCGTTGTGCACAATTCATCGATAAAGGAATCGGCTACGGCATGGAAGCCATTCAAATAGATGGTAATAATATCCTAGACGTATTCAATACTGTAACTGAAATAGCCGAATCTCTTCGGAATAATCCCCGTCCTGTTCTCTTGGAAGCCATTACTTTTAGAATGCGCGGACACGAAGAAGCTTCCGGTGTAAAATATGTACCCAAAGAACTTTTTGAAATTTGGGGTAAAAAGGATCCCGTTTCCAACTATGAAACCTATCTAATCCAACAAGGCATATTGAATGAATCTCTTATTTCTAAAATCCGAAAAGAAATTCTGGATACACTCAATGAAGGTATCGAAAACGTATTTTTGGAACCCGAAGTCATACCTGACTTAAACGAAGAACTGAACGACATATATGCTCCGTTTGAGTTCAAGCCAGAACTTCCATCCCCCGATAAAAAAAGAGAAATTCGATTGATTGATGCAGTGAATGAAGCGCTCGAATTAGCCCTTGAAAAACATCCTAATTTGGTATTAATGGGACAAGACATTGCCGAGTACGGTGGTGCGTTTAAAGCCACGGAAGGCCTGCTTCAAAAATTCGGCAAAAATCGTGTGAGGAATACGCCCATAACCGAAAGTAGTATTTTAGGTGCGGCATTGGGTTTGTCGATAAAAGGCAAAAAAGCCATGGTTGAAATGCAGTTCTCTGATTTTGTAACCTGCGGTTTCAATCAGATTGTAAACAATTTAGCTAAAAACCATTACCGCTGGGGTGTTCCTGCAGATGTGGTTGTACGGATGCCAACGGGTGCCGGTGTTCAGGCTGGACCTTTTCACAGTCAAAGTACAGAAGCCTGGTTTTACCATGTTCCGGGATTGAAAATTTACTATCCGAGTAATGCTGCCGACGCAAAAGGTCTATTATTAAGGGCATTTGAAGACCCCAATCCCGTGCTATTTTTTGAACATAAGGTGATTTACCGAAATTATCAGTGCGAAGTTCCAGACGGATACTATACCTTGGAAGAAGGTAAAGCAGCTGTTCATGATTTCGGTGATGAAGCCGTAATTATTACTTATGGGTGGGCGGTGCATAAGGCATTGGAATTTGTACATTCGCAGAACATTCCCGCCACAGTGGTGGATTTGCGAACTTTGTTGCCTTGGGATAAAGAAACAGTTTTGGAACAGGTTAAGCGTTGCAACAAAGTACTAGTGCTAACCGAAGACACACTAACTGGCAGTATTGCATCCGACATTGCTGCTTGGATTCAAGAAAATGGATTTGAATACTTAGATGCGCCCATCATGAGAATTGGCGGGTTAGACACACCCATTCCTCTATCTAAAACACTTGAAGATCAATTTTTACCTTGGGACAGAATGAAAGATGGTTTGAATAAACTCTTAAAATACTGAACCCATGAAATATTGAACCCATTTTAAAATGTAGAGTACTATTTGAAAATTTCGGGTAAGAATTGAAGGTTTAAGAACTCTTTGAGGTGTAGGGTGCAATTTAAAAATCGATTACACGTTGAAACGGAAGTGCATGCAATCACCGTCTTTAACGGTGTACTCTTTACCTTCTACACGCAATTTTCCAGCATCGCGACATGCGGACTCAGAACCTAGATTTACAAAATCTTCGTAGGCAATTACTTCCGCACGAATAAACCCTTTTTCAAAGTCGGTATGAATTACACCTGCGGCTTGAGGCGCTTTCATGCCGTTGGTGATGGTCCATGCTCGAACTTCTTTCACACCTACCGTAAAATAAGTGATATAATTCAATAGTTTGTATGCGCCGTGAATCAGTTTTTCAACTCCGGATTGGGTGAGTCCCATCTCCTCTAAAAAAATCTTACGGTCTTCATAGCTTTCCAATTCAGCAATTTCAGCTTCAATAGCAGCCGAAATAATGAGAATCTCAGCATCTTCATTTTTAACGGCTTCGCGAACTTGATCTACATAAGCATTGCCATTAGTTGCACTGGCAGGATCTACGTTACAAACGTACAATACCGGCTTGTCGGTAAGCAAATTCAGTTCTTTGATGGCCATTCTTTTTTCGATGTCCATTTCCAAAGAACGGGCATTTTTTCCTTGCAGCAAATGCGCTTTGAATGCTTCGCACACTTCCAATACACGTGCAGCTTCTTTATCTCCGCCGGTTCGTGCTTGTTTAGAGACCTTTGAAATACGGTTTTCAATGGTTTCTAAGTCCTTCAACTGCAATTCAGTATCAATAATTTCCTTATCGCGAATGGGGTTTACAGAACCGTCAACGTGGATGATGTTATCGTCATCAAAACAACGAAGTACGTGCAATATCGCGTTGGTTGTGCGAATGTTTCCCA
The DNA here is from genome assembly GCA_964592635.1 of uncultured Rhizobium sp. GTDB lineage: Bacteria > Bacteroidota > Bacteroidia > NS11-12g > UBA955 > VMCP01. The sequence continues at coordinate 18,323 of CAZQFZ010000034.1, read as the reverse complement.
AAAACTGATTCCCCAATCCATCGCCTTTGGAGGCCCCTTTCACCAAACCTGCTATGTCAACAATTTCGATGGTAGTTGGAACCAAATTCTGGGGATTTACTAATTCTGCCAACTTATTCATGCGAATATCAGGCACTGTAATAGTACCAACATTGGGTTCGATGGTGCAAAAAGGGAAATTAGCAGACTGTGCTTTTGCACTTGAAACTGCATTGAAAAGAGTTGATTTTCCTACGTTAGGCAAACCCACGATACCACATTGTAATGACATATTTGATCGTTTATTTTTGGGGGATGTTAATTCTGTTTAGAACAATTAAGGATACAAATTTACATTTTTCGCAGCCAAAACGAATTATTCTATGATATCTCCAATGTCTTGAAGAATCTTTTTAGTAAGATTTTCAGCGGTAGTTAAGCTAGTACTTTCAGCATAAATACGAATAATTGGCTCGGTGTTACTTTTTCTCAAATGCACCCAGTCTTTATCAAACTCAATTTTTACACCATCAATTGTATTGATCGGCTGTTTCTTATACTTCTCTTGAATCTTCTGCAAAATCATATCCACATCCGTACCGGGTTGCAATTCCGCCTTGTTTTTCGACATCTGATACGTTGGATACTGAGAGCGCAAACTCGAAATCTTCACTCCTTTTTCGGCTAAATGACTCAAGAATAAGGCAATTCCAGCCAATGCATCTCTACCATAATGCAGTTCAGGCACAATAATTCCACCATTGCCTTCACCACCAATAACTGCATTTTCCGCTTTCATCACTTCAACCACATTTACTTCACCAACAGCAGAAGCAAAATAAGACTGGCCTGCTTTTTCTGTAATATCTCTTAAAGCACGTGTGCTAGAAAGGTTACTTACTGTTGCACCCGGCTTGTGTGTCAAATAATAATCAGCAACAGCAACTAATGTATATTCTTCACCGAACATTTCGCCATCGTCGCTAACAAAGCACAAACGATCTACGTCTGGATCTACCACAATTCCTAGATGGCATTTTTCCGATTTAACCACCGATGCAATTTCGCCCAAATGTTCGGCTAATGGTTCTGGATTATGAGCAAAATAGCCTGTGGGCTCTCCGTTGATTATCACAACATCATCTACACCTAACGCTTTTAATAGTTCGGGGATAGCAATTCCACCAACGCTATTTACCGGATCAACAGCCACCTTAAAGTGGGCTTTTTTGATTAATTCCGGTTTTACCAAATCCAATTCCAGTATTTTTTGTATGTGATAAGCCAAGTAATCCTTGGAAGTGCGTGTACCTAACTGATCCACTGTGGCGAAATTAAAATCTCCTGCTTCAGCAATTTCCAATATTTTCTGACCCTCTGCCGCAGAAATAAATTCACCCTTGGCATTCAACAATTTGAGCGCATTCCATTGCTTAGGATTATGACTAGCCGTGATAATAATACCTCCTTGGGCACCTTCCGCAGGTACAGCCATTTCTACCGTAGGGGTAGTTGATAATCCCAAATCAATCACGTGAATGCCCAATCCCAATAGAGTTTGTATAATCAATTCGCTCACCATAGGACCACTAATTCGAGCATCTCTTCCAATTACTACTGTGCTTTTACCGAACTCGGAAACCAACCAACTTCCATAAGAAGATGCAAACTTAACTACGTCAACTGGAGTTAAATTATCGGACGGTGAACCACCAATTGTTCCTCGAATACCTGAAATAGATTTGATTAATGTCATAAATTTTGGGGGCGCAAAGATACCATTTTTTCGGGGATAAATCTAAAACATGTAACTTTGTGCTATGCATAAATTAATTGAATGTGTTCCAAATTTTAGCGAAGGGCGTAATCTCGTTATTATAAAACAAATTACCGATGCTATTGAATCGGTGGAGGGAATCAAGCTTTTAAATGTTGATCCAGGTAAAGCAACCAACCGCACGGTAGTCACTTTCGTGGGGTCACCAGAAAATGTGGTTGAAGCGGCTTATCGTGGAATAAAAATGGCTTCACAATTAATCGATATGTCAACTCATACTGGCGAACACCCGCGTATGGGTGCAACCGACGTTTGTCCGCTCATTCCAATTTCAGGTATTTCCATGGAGGAAACTGCGGAATATGCCAAACAATTGGCACAACGCGTTGGAAACGAATTAAACATCCCTGTTTATTTGTATGAAGAAGCTCAAGCCAATAAAAATCGTTCGAACTTATCTATAATTCGTGCTGGCGAATACGAGGGTTTCTTCGATAAAATTATTTTACCTGAATGGAAACCCGATTTCGGGCCAGCGAAAATGAACGCTCAAGCCGGAGCCACAGTGATCGGAGCCCGTGATTTCCTAATTGCCTACAACGTTAATTTGAACACCAAAAGTACCCGTATTGCCAATCGCATTGCTTTCGATATCCGAGAAGCAGGAAGAGTGAAGCGCGAAGGGAATCCTATATCCGGTAAAGTGGTTAAAGATGCCAATGGAGAAGATGTTAGAATACCCGGAAAACTAAAATTTGTAAAAGCCATCGGTTGGTATATTGAAGAGTACGGAATTGCTCAAATCAGTATCAATTTAACCAACTTCCGACACACCCCTCTGCATCAAGTTTTCGAAGAAACTTGCAAATCTGCCGACGAACGCGGTGCGAGAGTTACCGGTAGTGAATTGGTGGGTTTGGTTCCGTTGCAACCTATGCTCGACGCCGGAAAGTACTTTCTCGAAAAACAAGGATTGAGTGCCGGTGTTGACGAAGCCACCTTGATTGATATCGCCATTAAAAGTATGGGCTTAAACCAATTATCTGATTTCGACCCGCAAACTCGTATAATCGAATACTTGTTAAAAGACCTTCAATCTGAACGCTTGGTTAACTTTACTGTAAAAGGATTTGCCAATGAAACCGCCAGCGATTCGCCTGCACCGGGTGGTGGATCCATTGCCGCTTTAGCTGGTGCATTAGGTGCATCACTTGGAGCCATGGTAGCCAATCTGAGTGCCTCTAAAAGAGGTTGGGAAGAACGTGTACAAGAATTTTCTCCGTGGGCCGAAAGAGGACAAAAACTTAAAGACGAACTTTTATTCCTAGTCGATGAAGACACACGTGCTTTTGATGGAATTTTGGCTGCGTTTGGTTTGCCGAAAGATACAGAACAACAAAAGACTGAACGCAAATTCGCCATCGAAAAAGCAAGCCAATATGCCACCGAAATACCATTTAAAACGATGCAAAAAGCCTATGAGTGTTTGCCTTTGTTAAAGGAAATGGCGGAAAAGGGAAATCCGAATAGCTTAAGCGACGTAGGGGTGGGTGTGATTTGTATCAAAACCGCAGTACGCGGTGCTTGGTTCAACGTAATTACAAATGCAAAAGGTCTCACAGACCGCGCATTTGCCGATAAATTGGTCTCAGACGCAGAAGAATTGCTTCGAAAAAACCACCGTGAATGCGATGAAATTGCCAACGATATAGAATCTAAATTGCGTTAATTTTCCCGCCAAAATTTGCTTTTCAACATGAAATTTAAACCTGCTTATTTTTGGGGTTTCCTTTTTTTCGGGGGATGGAATTCTCTGGCATTAGCCCAGTTCAATACCATCCCCGGAAAAGCAAATAGCATTGCTATACACGGCGATTCTTCTTGTTTTGTCAATTGGGCTTCCGAAGGTGCTGCTTTTCCGGGTTTGCGACAAATAAACGTCCCCGATTCAGGCATGGCTTCTGTGGGAACAATTAACTCTGCATTGGGCAAGCATAGAAAAAATGGTGTTATAAGCTTAGGCGATGGCGGATCAGTTGTGCTCCGATTCCCCCATCCCATTGTTGACGGCACAGGATTTGATTTTGCCGTTTTTGAAAATGCATTCAACGACAGTTTCCTGGAATTGGCTCATGTTGAGGTTTCCCATGATGGTAAAAGATTTTTTCGATTTCCATCCATATCAGAATCCCAAATAAACAAACAAACGGAGCCCTTCGGTACTACCTATCCCGATTCCATTCACAATCTTGCCGGACGATTCCGAATGCCTTATGGAACTCCGTTCGATTTGAACGATTTTAAAGATACCCCAGACTTCCCAACCACCATTTATTACGTAAAAATAATCGATGTGGTAGGTAGTATTGATCCTCGTTGGGGATCCAGAGACTCTCGTGGAAATTTAATCAATGACCCATGGCCTACCAATTTTGCTTCATCAGGATTTGATTTGGATGCTGTAGGTGTTATTAATCAACTGATTACCAACTCCAACAACCAATTAAATCAAATGGATGCAACTATAACTATTGAGAATCCGCAAATTGCTTCGACTGGATTTTTGCATTTGCATTTGATTCAACATCCAGAAAGTTTGTTGCATATTGAGCCCCTTTCTTTTGATATTTTCAATGCAACAGGAACACAGGTATTTTCTCAATCCATTGAATTAGAAACTACTTTGCCGATCAACAATTCGATAATATTGAAGCACAATTTAAATCCAGGAATGTATTTTATTCACCTAAAGTCTAAAAAATCATTATCATTGGCTCGACTAAAAATTATACTCGAATAAGATTCTTGCATGATTCTTTAAATTGCCCGCTCTACAATTTTATTATCAGAAATTTGTGATTTTTACTCGACCAAATTTTCCATATTACTCAATAGTTTTAATCGAATGCTTTCACTAACTCAGCGGAAATTTATTCCAATAATTTAACCAATTCAGCGGTACTCAAGAATCTACCATAAACATTATTGGTTAGCACCACAAAACACTTATCATCGTCGAGGCAGCGCCAATAATAAGTTCTGAATCCTTTCCACCATCCATTGTGAAATACCCATTTTTGATTGTCAATCCATTTTACTCTCCAACCCATTGAATAATAAGCACCCGGTCCTGTAACGGTTTGTGGTGTCCACATTTCTTCCTTGGTGGCTTCATGAAGAATATACGACCCTCTGAGTGCTCTATCAAATAAAAACATCTCAAATACATTAGAATAAACCCCTTTATCTCCTGTGGTGCCATTAAACATGACATCATCGAAAACGCTCCAATTGTTATACCCCTGAACGGGATAATTGATTAATGCAAGACTGTCAAAATCACAAATATGGGTGTATTTCATATCCGCCATTTTAAAGACATGCTCCTTAACATAATTTCTAAAATTCTGTTGTGTAATTCGTTCTACAATTAAACTCAAAAAAACATAATTTGTATTGCAATAGTCATAAAAACCTTGGCGACCGAATTTACGACTGGATTGACTATTAATTACATCAATTATTTGTTCATTTTTCATGTGTGATTCCCCTTCTTTGAGTGCGAATCCTTTGTAATCAGCATAAAAATAATCGGGCAGGCCGCTGGTATGACTAAGTAAATGTCGAATTGTTAACGATTTTACATTCAATTCCGGTAAATACCAATGAACTGAATCATCGATATTTAAGTATCCATCCTGATGCAATTGCATAATTGCAACTCCGGTAAACACTTTTGAAACAGAAGCCAACTGAAAGATATCGTTGGGTTCCACCGAATCCAAATTGCTGTATATGGCATATCCTCTAGAACCATAAATCAAACTATCTTGTTTGAACATCAAATAGGTTCCATTAAAGTTTCCAATTTTCTGATGTCGATCAAAAAAATCCTCAATTTTGCGGGATGTTGAATCGGAAAACGGGAAATACTGTTTCTTCAGAGCTCTTTCTGTTTGAGAGATTTGCCCTTGCAAAAAATGGGGAGAACAGAAAAGACATCCCCCGAAAAAACCAACCCAAAAAAGATTTCTAATCGCGCGCGTTCGAAACATGTTCAACTTTATAACCTGGTTTAAGGGATTCCGATAAATTTATGAGTTTGCAGCGAGATTTGCCAATGCGGATTTCGTTTCACATAATCGATGATTAATGGGGTCATTTCTTCGCGTTTATCCCATTCTGGCTGTAGGTATTTGCTACAATTGGCATCGCAAAAACTAGCCCATTTTTCTGCCCATTCAAAATCCGACTTATTAAAAACAATGATTTTCAATTCGTTGGCTTTTGACATTTCAGACATTAAAGGCGACTTGAATTTCTTTGGTGAAATTGTAATCCAATGGAATTTTCCTCGTATGGGGTGGGCAGCGGATGTTTCTATGTGAACGAGAATACCCTCGGCATTGAACAACTCACAAATAGAATTCAAATCGTACATTGCCGGTTCACCGCCCGTAATTACCACACGGTCGGCACCAGCATTTCGAACCCATTCCAACATTTCAGCAGCCGTATGTTGTGGATATCCATCGGTATGCCAACTTTCTTTTACATCGCACCATACGCATCCTACATCGCATCCCGCCAAACGAATAAAATAGGCAGCAAAACCGCTGTATGCCCCCTCACCTTGTATGGTGTAAAAATGTTCCATTATCGGAAATTTCATGCAATTTGTCGTTTTCTAGCCTTCAATGTATTAAACAACAACCCAGTAATAGTCATCGGGCCAACTCCGCCTGGAACAGGTGTAATGAAACTCGAATTTAATTCAGCGCTTGCAAAATCCACATCCCCCAACAATCTCCATCCTGCTTTCTTGGAATCGTCATCAACGCGTGTTGTACCGACATCAATTACAATTGCGCCCGGTTTTATCATATCACCAGTAATAAAATTGGGTTTACCTATGGCTGCAATAACAATATCTGCTTGAGAAACCCATTCTTTCAAATTTTTAGTGCGTGAATGACAAAGAGTTACTGTAGCATTGCCAGTCTTTGAAGAATCGGACAATAAAATACTCATTGGGCGACCCACAATATTGCTCCTTCCAATTACAACGGCATGCTTGCCTGTAGTTTCAATATCGTAATATTGCAGCAACATGGTAATGCCCAGCGGAGTGGCCGAAATATATCCTGAATGATCTCCTTTAGTTAATTTCCCCATATTGATATCGTGAAAACCGTCCACATCTTTTTCTGGGAGGATAGCTTGTGTGATGGCGTTCTCATTGATATGTTTGGGCAACGGAAGTTGCACAATCAACCCATCGATATTCGAATCCGCATTAATCCTGTGTACTTCTTGGAGTAACTCCTCTTGTGAAATGGAATCATCGAAATGCAATATAGTTCCGGTAAAACCTACTTCCTTGCATGCTTTTTCCTTAGCCCCTACGTAGGTTTTACTGCCACCATCGTTTCCAACCAAAATGGCAACTAAATGGGGTGCGCGATGTCCCATTGATATCATTTCCTGGACTTCAGAAGCTATTTGTTGTTTAAAGAATGAAGAAACTGCCTTTCCATCTAAGATTTGACCCATACCACAAAGATACATCAAACCCTTTTTAATTCATTCACATACAAAAGCACTTTAAACGATAATTTCAAGAGTCAAAATCCTCGAGAACTAGATAAAATTTATTTGAATCCACCCTTAGTTTAGCACTACAATGGTACAGCCATCACCGCCATTGTATTTGTCTTCTGAATGGTAACTTTTAACAAAATTCATGGTTTTCAAGTGATTTCTCACCGTTCTTCGCAAAACACCAGTTCCTTTACCGTGCACAATTTTCAATTCTCGACGGCCTAAAGCATATCCCTCACCCAACCACTTTGCAATAATTTCCAAGCTCGCATCCGGTTGAACCCCATGTAAGTCTAAGGTGTCTGAAAAAACACTCTGCCTCTCTACCCAATTATAACCCGAAGTACTCCGTTGTTTCGGACCTCCCGTTTTTTCCTGAGACGGTTGAAGCTCTGAAAGGGGCATCCACATTTTGATTAATCCAAATACCACTAATACTTTATCCTTTTTCACTTCAAGCACCTCACCCGTTTGACCACTCAAACGATTTTTCACTTTGGCACCCGGAATAATCGATTTTGGATCCAATTTCAACTGCTTTTCTTCGCTCAATTTTTCTTTTTCGGGGGATGCTGGAGCTGCCTGTATTTTTTGTCCTACCCGTTTCTCTAATCCCACTTTGAACGTATCTAGCTTCTCACGGGCCTTGTTGGTTTTTACTTTGTCTGCCGAATTTTCACGTATAATTCGAATGGTTTGTTCAATCTGCTGATTGGCTGTACTCAATAACTGCTTAGCTTCCAACCGTGTTTGCTCCAAAATGGCCTGTCGTTTGGAGTTGATTTTGTCTTTCAACTCTGAATATTCCGAAATAAGAGCGTCTAAATGCTGAGTTCGCTTTTCGTTCTCTTGAATTTGTTGCAAAAGATGTTGATTTTGACGCTCCAAATCCAACATAAGATCCTCCGTTTTTCCCAAAGATTCACCCGATAAACGTTCAATGGTGCTCATCCAGTTACCATCAAAACCCGTTTTTCGCATTAGCTCCAAGGCGAAACTGCTTCCCGGTTTCCCCATCACAAACGTATATAACGGCTTCAAATGAATGGCATCGTATTGCATACTCGCCTGAATTACTTTCGGAATGCCTCTTCCCCATTCACGTATTTGAGAAAAATGCGTAGTAGCAATAACAAACGACGATTTTTTGAGCAATTCTTCTAACACCGCCTGGGCAATTGGTGCACCGTATCTAGGATCCGTTCCTGTTCCCAATTCATCCAATCCCACCAAGGTACTGTGGTCCGACATTTCCAAAATGGCCTTCAGGTTTTTCAAATGTGCACTGAACGTACTTAAACCACTTTCGAGCGACTGTCCATCACCGCTATCTATGGCCAAATGAGTAAAAAATCCCAACTCGCTATCCGGAGAAGCCGAAATATAAAAGCCGCATTGAAGCCAGTATTGCAGCAACAAGGTGGTTTTAAGAACCACACTTTTTCCACCCGCATTGGGTCCGCTAACCACAACTACTCGCTTTTCATCCATTTCAATTTGCAAGGGAACCACTGGCTTGTTTTGAGCCGAAAGTTCACGATGTAATACAGGATGGTAGGCTTTTTTTAGTGTTATTTTAGGAATCTTGCTTAACCGAGGACGTTCAGCACGGTAACGACCACAAAGCAACCACTTGGAATAAACAAAATCAGCCTGAGTAATGGAATCCATCAATTGAAGCAATTGGTGAGTTTTGGGACTCAATTGTGCCGTTAATTGTTTTAAAATCCGTTCGCGCTCGCGCTTTCTTTCGGCAAAAAGCTCTTTTAAACGATTATTGATTTCAAGAATTGCTGCAGGTTCAATATACAATACTTTGCCTGTGGCAGAAACGTCTTTAACAAACCCTTGCACTTTCCGTTTAAATTCGGCCAAGATGGGAATAACCAATCGTTCTTCTCGCACTGTAACATCGGTATCGGCCACATATCCTTGTGCTTTCCAAGCCTTAAAAATAGAATGCGTTTGAATGCGGGCTTCTCGATCCAATCTTGAAATTTCTTGCGATAGTTTTTGATATGCTTGCGATGCATTTACCCGCAGTTTACCTTCTCTATCTACTACATTTTCTATCAGTTGAATGGTTGGGAGTACAGAATCATTTGCTGAAAACCGTTTATAAAACAGCGGAAAGTCTTCCATTCGATTTTTTAAGGTATTGGTGAAACGAGCATACAAATGCAAGATTTCCAATATTCCAGCAAATTCATCCTCCCCTAAAAAATAACCATCTACGTTGATGTATTTCAGCCACGGCGCAATATCGGTGACTTGTACCCAGTGAAATAGCGACGGAAATAATTCATTGATTCGTTTGCATTCGTCCAAATCATCCAAATCGGTTTCAACAAATTGTTGATCGGTATGCATTTTAAATCCCCCAGCCAAGGCCTCCGAGGATTCCAATCTACACAAATTCATCAATTCTTTACGAATCGAATCAAAACCAATTATTTCTTCAAAATTTGGCGGGTAAATCATAGCAATCAACGGCGAAAACGCTTAATTTCCTCTTCCTGTAATGCATCAATTACCTTTCCCATCAGAATAGAAAATTCTGAGGGATTTCGTTTATAAAATTCCAACGTTGATTTAAACTCACTTGAATCAATTTGATGTTTTTTTAGTACAAAATCATAATTCAATGCCCACAACGAATCCGCCATAGTCATGTAATTGTACTCCACCTGTTGAGATGCTTCCAACCGCATTACATCCGCCATCAATGGAATCATTTTCTCTTGGGAGATTTTTGGCTCAGTTTGACACGAAAAAAGGATCGATATTGCAAACAGAATCAGAATTGATATGTTAGTTCTGGAGAATGGTATCGACTTTTGAAGAAGATTCATTAGAGTTTTATCGAGGTTGCACTTTGGATTCTGTTGTTGCATAGCGCAAAGAATTGATGTAGTAACAAGCGAATGCGTAAACGGTTTTTCTAAAGTATTTAAAAAAAAGCCGTTTATTTTGCCATGATAGAATCCCATAAAAATACAAATTTAATTAAAATGAATCGGATCGCAGAGAATATTCGACGTATAAAGGACGACTTGCCTTCAAGTACTCAACTCATTGTTGTTTCAAAATATCGTAGCATCGAAGAAATTGAACAATGTTATGATTCTGGAATTCGAATCATGGCCGAAAATCGAGTTCAAGCATTACTGGAACGAAAAAAAGCCCTTCCCCAGGATATACAATGGCATTTGATAGGGCATCTGCAAACCAATAAAGTCAAATACATAGCTGAATTCATTTCCATGATTCACTCGGTAGATAGTTTAAAACTCTTATTGGAAATAAATCGTTATGGGATGCAATTCAATCGCCAAATTCCCGTCCTCATTCAAGTCCACATTGCCCAAGAAGAAAGCAAATTTGGGTTACTTCCCAGCGATGTAAACACATTTTTCAAAAGTGTACATGCCTTGTTGCTCGAAAACACGTTGCAAGGCGTAGAAATATGCGGGCTCATGAGTATGGCTACATTTACAGAAAATGAAGATCAAATCCGTTATGAATTTCAGGAAATTCAAGAACTATACAAACGGATAAAATTCCAATATTTTCCCCATTCCGATAAATTTAAGGAGTTGTCTATTGGAATGAGTGGCGATTATAAAATCGCCACTGAATTCGGGAGCACCATGGTACGAATTGGCTCCGCAGTTTTTGAATAAATACCTATTTAATTAAATCGGAATTTAGCACCAATTTGCAACCCAATGTTGGCAATACCTGCTGTTCCATCATATCCACTTCTGGAATTGTATTGACCTGCACCAAATACCAATGTGGGTTCAGCAAACAGCTGGATATTATCGGTAACACCCAAGTTTGCACCTACACCTAGGTTCACAGTGTAATCGTTATCATTGCCTGACTCATTCAATGTTAAATCAGAATATTCATAGGTAAACATACTCAAGCCCGCTCCCATTTTCCAAAACATATTGAATGACTCCTCTGCATCACCAATGAAATAACGACCATAACTCACATTCGCGTTGATGTAATTTATTTTTTCAAAACCTTCAGGGAATGTGTTTTCGTAACGAGGAAAATTCAAATCCAACGAAATCATGGACTCATCATCCATTTCGTATTGTGCCTTAATTAAAGGATTAACGATGGAATTGAAACCAACTAAATAACGACAGGGAGCTAAACCGGCCCCAACACTTAAATTTTCAATGTCGAATTGTGCTTTTGAACCTGTAACAAATGCACAGGATAGAGCTACGAGGGTAAAAATTTTCTTCATAATTGTTTTATAGCAAGTTTCAAAGCTATTGTCTTTGGATTAAAAAACAAATAAGCCGCACAAAAAAGTGCGGCTTACTATTAAAACGGTATGGTTTTCGTTTAAATACGGGCAATATGAATTTTACTTTATTGCCATTCGATTTTATTTGATTGAACAATAAATCTCATTAATAATTATTGAGCATCATGGGCATGATCAGCATTGTAATTTCCTCTTTTTCTACTTTCTCCAACGGAACTACCAATCCCGCTCTATTGGGTTGAGAAAGTTGAATTTGCACTTTTTCCCCATCCATAGTTGCCAGCATTTCTTTCAAAAAACGAGCATTAAAACCAATTTCCATGTCTTCACCGTCGTATTCGCATGAAATTCTCTCAGTAGCTTCATTGGCCATTTCTAAATCCTCCGCAGAAATAGTCAATTCAGATCCTGTAATTTTCAACCGAATTTGATGCGTGGTTTTCGATGCGAAAATGCTAATACGATTGATGGAACTCAACAAATCCATTCTTGAAACATTCAATGAATTGGGGTTTTCGGTGGGAATAACCGCGTTGTAGTCGGGATATTTTTCATCCAACAACCGACAAATCAGCTGAGTATCCCCAAAAGAAAAGAACACGTTGGTTTTGTTGTAATCAACCACCACCGGTGTTTCATCGTTTGGCAAGGATGTTTTCAATAGATTCAACGGTTTTTTCGGGATAATAAAGCTATGATCTACTTGTGGTTGAATATCTTGGCGTTTGTAGCGAACCAACTTGTTGGCATCGGTTGCAACAAAATTCACATGGTCTTTTTTCATTTCAACAAACAGACCCGTTAAATTCAATCGCAACTCGTCTGTTCCCGCCGCAAAAATAGTTTTTGACACTGCACGCAACAAAATATTCGATGGAGCTGAAAAGCTTCCTTCTCCACTTTTTTCAGGTAATGTGGGATATTCAGATCCGTCTTGTCCAGCCATTTTGTAGCGACCATTATCGTTGACCACTTCAATCGCAAAAGTTTGAGGATCAATATTAAAAGTTACCGGATTATCGGGTAACGAACGCAGGATGTCAATTACCATTTTACTTGGAACTGCTACCTTCATACTTTCATTGGCAGTTACCTCCATGGAAGTTGTCATGCTCGTTTCCAAGTCTGTACTGTAAATCGTCAGTTGGTTATCACCAATTTCAAATAAGAAATTTTCCAAAATTGGAATGATTGGTTTTGACATGATTGCACCATTTACCGTTAGTAAATGCTGTAAAAGATCGCTTGATGAAGCTATAAATTTCATACGTTTTATCGTTAGTTGCGTTTTGTGCTTTACTGCAAACCTATTGACCTAATTTCAATAGAAATGCACAATCTGTGTTATTTTATGAACAATTTTTTAACCCTATGATTATCAATCAGTTTTACATGACATTTTTACACGGTGTTTGCATGACTATTCTTCCTCCGCATCCACCAAAATAAAAATATCTTCGTTATCTCTTTTCATGAGGTATTTTTCTCTGGCAAACTTTTCTAAATTCAAGTCGTTACCGAGTAGTTCTTTTTTCTGACGACGAAGTTCTTGAATTTTTTCATTGTGAATTTCAATACTCTCTTCCAATCGCGAAATTTCATTCGATAATTTTATGCGATAAATGAAACTATTATCGTCGAAAAACGTCATCCATACCAATACCAAGGTAAGAACGATTACGTATTTGTATTTGAAAACCCCATTTTTCACAAAACAAATTTCCGTTTAATTTCTCAGATTACATCAACAACATTCTCCCCTGTCAAATTTTTTATTCTAATTTTGGACTGTTAAACCCTGTTGCTATGTTTTCGCCATTCAAAATATTCCATATTACCCTCATTTGCTTGGCGTTTGTCGCTTGCAATTCAAACTCCAACCGCGAAAACATCCCCAAAAACGATGAAAAAAATAACTCCCAAAAAACCGGTACTATTATCGACTCCATTTCTTGGGATTCCAATCAATACGCACGATTATTTCGGATCGGTTTTAATCAACAAGATACGTTCCTGATGATTTATTTCGATTCGGTTTCGGCATTGGCTGGATATTTTTGGGGAACGTCAGCACAAACACGATATCCTCAATTCAAAAAAATTGAATCGCGTCAGAAAATTGCTTCTTTATCCGTAACCAATACCCGATTTTTAAAAGAACTGAATTTACTCAAAAAAGTGATTGCGGTAGATCGATTTCAATACCACGATCCTGGAATTTATCCTTTGAAAAAATCCTGTTCACAAGTAGGTGATGCCACAGGCAATATCAACAAAGAATCTTTGGTAAAGCAAAACGTAAATCTTACGCTATGCAATCTTATCGAAATGGGCAGCATTGCAGAATGGGAACGCATCGAGAATCAAAATCACAAAGTTATTTTCATCCAGAACTTTTGGGAACCCCATCCATTAGCACGTGCAGAATGGATTAAAGTTTTTGGTTACTTGTTTGGAAAAGAAAAAGAGGCCGAAGATGCATTTAAGCAAATTGTTGCTTCCTATGATTCCATTAAAAAACAAATACCCTCCCAAAAACGCAACATTCGAGTTATGGTGAATCTGCCCTACAGCGGCAGTTGGATGGTGCCTAAGCGACAAAATTATTTAACTCAAATTGTACAAGATGCTGGTGGAAACTGCTTATGGCTACGCAATTCTGCAAATTTCAAAGGCGTTGGCTCTTTGCAAATTTCTATGGAACAAGCATTGGGCGATTTAGCTAAATCCGATGTACTATTAAACCCAGGAAGCTTCACCACTAAAAAGCTAGCGGAATCGGTAGATTCTCGCATTGCGAAATTGCCCAATTGGAAATCGCTTCCTTTTTTACAAAACGATTTACACGCAAAAAACAACGGTTACAACCCATTTTGGGATGATGGAATGCTGCATCCCGAGAAAATCCTCAGCGACTTAAATCAATTATTC
>CAZQFZ010000034.1:2234-3644 GCA_964592635.1 uncultured Rhizobium sp. | reverse complement strand
CCTGCTGATTTATTGTATCTTTGACATCCCAGTAAAAAATGCAATTCAACCCAAATAGAAATATCCGTTTATACAACTTTATATTGTTGTTATTCATATTTTTATGCATTTATTGGGACTTAGATTTCCATACAGAAGATTTACAAAACTCCTTTCTATTTTGGGAGTTACGTGTTCCAAGAGTAATCGGAGCCGCTGTAATTGGAATGGCGCTCGCTTTAAGTGGATTAATGATGCAAACCCTATTCCGCAATCCGTTGGCGGGGCCGTATTTAATTGGAGTTACTCCTGGGGCTGGACTAGCGGTAGCCATATTAACCTTGGCATCTCCTACCCTCTTAAATCAAACATTTTTGAGCAGTATTGGAAGCATTTCAGCGGCTTTTTTAGGCGCAGTTGGAGCTTTAGCACTTCAATTTATCATCAATCGGGGTTACGAAGGTACACATCGCCTGTTGTTGACTGGAATGATTTTAAGTTTTGTTTTTTCGGCAATTACAGAACTACTTCAACAGTTTGCAAATTCGGATCAGTTGCGCTCTTTTGCTTTTTGGGGGATGGGAAGCTTTGAACGAATTCAAAATTCTCACAACCTGATACTATTCCCGATTATTTTGATTGCCACCTTCTTTATTTGGAACAAACGCTATGCCTTAGATGCTTATTTATTGGGCGATTTATATGCAGATTCTTCGGGCGTAAATACAAAACGCGTAAAACGATTTCTCGTATTGTTTACCGCATTATTATCTGCACTCTCAACGGCTTTTGCTGGCCCTATTGCTTTTGTGGGCATCATTGCGCCCCACTTGGCAAAACGAACATTAAATACCGATTCTCATCCCAAAATCATCCTCAATTCACTGCTTTGGGGTGTATTAATATGTGTTTTCTCCGATGCCTTAGCTCATCAACTATTGGATGGAACCGTTCTTCAGGTAAATCCCATCATTTCCATTTTGGGAGCCCCCATTTTACTGGTAAGTTTTTTGAAGAAATAAAATCCTACTCCAACCCTTCGGATTTGATGATGTGTTCGATTTGGTAATCTACAATGGGATCAAATTCCATTTTGAGGTTGTGTCCCCAAATGCTTCCAAACGCCTGCCAAAAAAGGGCTTCCGTGGTGCCTCGGTAATTCTTCATGATTTCCCAAGAGGTTTTACCGGTTTCTCGGTGAAGTAATTTCATCAGAATCTGTCCTTCACCCACCGTTAAGTTTTTCAACTGTTGAGTGTACATATTCTTGATGTTCTCCTCGCATTGCTTGATGTATTTTTTGCGTTCCTTTTTGCCTTTAATGGTAGATAAATGATCTTCCATAGCACGAATTTTATACGCCGCCATTTTTGCATACGGCATGGTTTTCTTTACTCGACGCTTTAAAATTTGATACTTTCGGGCATTTTC
>CAZQFZ010000034.1:0-2134 GCA_964592635.1 uncultured Rhizobium sp. | reverse complement strand
TACAACGGCGTTGGGTAAACGGCCATGGATAGTTGGTGACAATAATCTCCCATACAACCCGGTATTGGCTCCATGCCCATAGCAGCATAGTCCTTTCCAAGTACGTTGTGAGGATATTTATACGCCCAAGCCCAATCAGGCAAAAACGATTTGGGGTTTGTATTCACAATTCCCCAATCACCGTCACCGGCAAAATGGCAACCAAACCGACCAATTCCATACGACAGCATCATGGCGGGTCCACCTGCATCGAGTACGTTCACCCAATAATATCCTTTACGAGAGGTGTACACCAAAACTCCTAAAGCTCCGCAGATCAATCCTCCGTAGAACGTCCATCCCCCGGTAGTAAAAATCTGTGAAACAATAGCCGTAAACGAAAAATTCTCGGGTGTTTCCAAAATATGAAAGATTTTCGCCCCTAAAAATCCGGAAACCAACGCTACAGTGGTAATGTTACCCATTTCATCTCCGATAGAAAAATCCACCGTTTTAACTTGAGGAGTGGATTTTCTCAAATTCCGATCAGCATAATATCGATATCCACCGCTTAAAGCAGCAAACAACAACCCTAAAAGCATATTCCCTTCTGAAGTGAAAATATGATCCTGGGGTGCAAATTCAGGTCCCGCACTTGCTGCTAACCAAATTATTTTATAACCAAACAAAAAGGCCAAAAGGGCATTGGAAATATATTCTCCTGTAGTTGTAGGAGCTCCTACGGTAATTTGAACTTTTTTTGATGGGAAAATACCCAATTTGGCTTTCCGGATAAACTCGGTTTGCATAGCCCAATAGGCGGCGGCAATAGCAAACGCAACAAACAACCCGAAGGTGTTTACAATTTCAAGGAATGGGACATCAATCCCAAACAAATCGTATAGAAAAAATCGTAAAGTGGGAAACACAATGCAAATTAACGTTTAATTTCTACGGTTTCAAATACTCCGTGCATTAAGAATTCGGAATCTACATGATTCAATGTGACAGGAATCACGGTATCCACGAGCAACGGGTCATAATCAGCCACTACTTTTACGTAATTATCAGTGAAACCACTCATCATAGAACCTTTTTCTTCACTTTCGAATAATACTTCTCGAGTTTTACCAATTTGTGATTCGTAAAACGCACGTTTCTTTTTGTCGCTAAGAGAACGTAACATGGTAGTGCGCTCGCCTCTAACACCCAAAGGAATTCGCTCTTTCATTTTGCGAGCCGTAGTATTGGGTCGTTCGCTATAGGGAAAAACGTGCAAATACGTAATATCCAATTCGTTGATAAAATTATAGGTATCTAAGAAATGTTCATGTGTTTCACCGGGAAACCCAACAATAACATCCACCCCGATTGCGCAATCGGGCATCAAAGACTTAATTTTCGCTACACGAGAACGATATAAATTCGATAGATATTTTCGGCGCATTCGGGTTAAAATTTCGTCATTCCCGCTCTGAAGTGGTATATGAAAATGGGGGACGAACTTCTTACTTTGGGCTACGAATTCAATAATTTCATCGGTCAACAAATTGGGTTCAATAGAACTAATTCGATATCGATACACTTCCTCAATTTTATCTAATTCCTGAACGAGTTGGTAAAAATTTTGTCCGTGATTGACTCCAAAATCTCCTAAATTTACTCCTGTTAAAACAACCTCTCGTACTCCCTTAGCAGTTGCCTCACGCACTTGCTCCAACGTAGTGGCAATATCTGCGCTTCTGGATTTTCCTCGCGCTAAAGGGATGGTACAAAAACTGCAAAAATAATCGCAACCATCTTGCACTTTTAAAAACATTCGAGTGCGATCTCCTTCGCTAAAACCGGGAACGAACTCATTTACGTCTTTTATGGGTTGATTGTGTAAACGGGATTTTTCTTCTTTTTCTAAGGAATGCAGATAATCCATTAACTGGAACTTTTCTGCTGCACCTAAAACCATATCTACACCCGGTATATTGGCAATTTCTTGTGGCTTCAGCTGTGCATAACATCCTACAACCACGATATACGCATTCGGATTGTGCTTAAGCGCTTCTTTTACAACTTTTTTACATTTTCGGTCGGCATGATCGGTAACCGAACAGGTATTAATTACATACAAGTCGGCTCCATCGGTAAACTCTTTGCGTTC
>CAZQFZ010000033.1:1945-22274 GCA_964592635.1 uncultured Rhizobium sp. | reverse complement strand
ATTAATTTTACCGAATGGTTTCTAAGTCCAATACGCTGGAAGAGTACTATGCACAAGGTTGTGGTAGATGTTCCTTAGGTCCAACCCCTGATTGTAAGGCCAAAAAATGGTTGAATGAGTTTGAATTATTGAGAAGTATTTTACTGGATTGTCCCATACAAGAAGAAGTAAAATGGGGATCTCCCACCTATACCTACAACGGTAAAAATATTCTGATTTATGGTGCTTGGAAAGAGGGTTGTTCTTTGGGATTTTTTAAAGGTTCCTTACTTTCAGATCCGGAGGGTGTTCTTGTGAGTCCCGGGCCAAATGCTGAATCGTCTAAAATGCTCCGATTTACCCATGTAGATCAAATTCGAGAGCTAGAACCACTCATCAAAGGATTTGTTTATGAAGCAATTGAGTTGGAAAAGCAAGGGGCAAAGGTGATTCCAAAGTCAGTAGATGAATTGCATTTTCCACAAGAATTGCTGGATAAATTTGATGGAAATCCAGAATTTAAAGCAGCATTTGATGCCTTAACCCCAGGAAGAAAAAAAGGATTCCTATTTCACTTTAACGGCGCTAAGCAATCAGCTACACGCACTTCTCGAATTGAAAAGTGCATGCCTCTGATTTTTGAAGGAAAAGGATTGCAGAGGATTTAATCTGGTAGATAATTAGAATTAACCTTGAGATTTAATCCTATAATTTTTTGGATTACATTGGAATAGGGTTAGATCTATACTTACAATCGACCTTCCTTAATTTCATCCACGATCATTGGATCTAACAATGTTGTGGTATCTCCAATATTACTTAATTCGCCTTCAGCGATTTTTCGTAGTATTCGTCGCATGATTTTACCACTTCTTGTTTTGGGAAGCCCACTCACGAACTGTATTTTGTCTGGCTTAGCAATGGGACCAATAATTCTGGAAACTGTTTGAATAATATCCTGACGGGTTAGGTTTTCATCGCCGTGAGTGGCAGTGCAAATCACATATGCATATATGCCTTGCCCCTTAATATCATGAGGATATCCAACAACTGCGCTTTCTACAACACCCGCATGCATATTGATAGCGTTTTCAACTTCTGCAGTACCTATTCGATGACCGGATACATTAAGTACGTCGTCAACGCGACCGGTGATTCGGTAGAATCCATTTTCATCACGCAGACACCCATCCCCCGTAAAATATAAATTGTCGTAAGTGGAGAAATAGGTTTGGCGACAGCGTTCGTGGTCGCCATAGGTAGTTCGAATGATTCCTGGCCAAGGGAATTTGATACATAGGTTACCAGAAACTCCGTTTCCGTGAATTTCTTGTCCGTTTTCGTCAACTAAAATGGGTTGAATTCCGGGTAAAGGCAGGGTTGCAAACGATGGTTTAGCAGGTGTAATTCCGGCTAAATTGGAAATCATGATTCCTCCGGTTTCTGTTTGCCACCAGGTATCAACAATGGGTGCGTTGGATTTTCCTATATTTTCATTGTACCAATGCCAAGCTTCTTCATTAATCGGTTCTCCAACGGTGCCAAGTACTTTGATGGAACTAAGGTGTTTGTTTTTAAGAGGCTCATCCCCAAAACTCATCAACGATCGAATGGCCGTAGGGGCTGTGTAAAGGATATCGACGTTGTATTTATCTACGATTTCCCAAAAGCGACCAGCATCTGGCCAGGTAGGAATTCCTTCAAACATGAGGGTGGTTGCGCCTGCACTTAAAGGACCGTAAACAATATACGAGTGTCCGGTAATCCAGCCAATATCGGCGGTGCAAAAATGAATTTGACCCGGTTGATATTGAAACACATTTACGAAGGTGTAATTGGCCCAGATCATATAGCCAGCAGTGGTGTGTACCACACCTTTGGGTTTGCCCGTAGAGCCAGATGTGTACAGTATGAATAATTCATCTTCGGCATCCATTTCTTCGGCAGGACAAAACGGATTTCCTTGGGTTTCTACTTTTTTAATTTCATCTTCCCACCACATATCTCGGCCTTTAATCATGCTTACAGGAGTGCGTGTATGCGTGCAAACAATAACGGATTTTACGGTAGGGCAGGACATCAAAGCATCATCGATTACGGATTTCAATTCGATGGTTTTATTCCCGCGGTAAGCTCCATCGCAAGTTACCACGGCTACGGCCCCAGCATCTTGAATTCGATCGGATATACTTTGAGCTGAAAATCCCCCGAAAATAACAGAATGAATAGCACCAATTCGAGCGCATGCCAAAGTAGCGATGGCTAATTCGGGTATCATTCCCATGTAAATACAAACGCGATCTCCTTTTTGAATACCATTGTTTTTGAGCACTTGAGCAAATTGCATTACTTTAAAATGCAATTCGCGGTAGGTAAGCACTCGGTGATGATCTTCAGGATTGTTAGGTTCGAAAATAATAGCAGGAACGTCTGCTTTATCAGCTAAATGCCTATCTAGACAATTTTCAGTGATGTTTAGTTTTCCCCCGGAGAACCATTTAGATTGGGCAGTTCTAAAATCCCAATCCAAAACCGATTCGTACTTTTTTTTCCAAGTGAAATTTTGAGCAATTTCATCCCAGAATATCTCGGGTTGTTCAACGCTTTTTTTATAGATTTTGTCGTATTCTTCTCTCGACGTTATTTGATACGGGTAGCTCATCATTTGGGCGGAAAAATTAGTAAATTTTGTTTAAATTCAGCGGTAGTTTTGGCAAATAATGCTAAAAATAATAGAATAGCGTGTAAAAATGAGACGAAATCCGTAAAAGCGATTATGCTTTCTTAACGAATTCGCTTTTCAATGCCATAGAACCAAAACCGGGTATTTTGCAATCGATATTGTGACCGCCGTTTACCAAACGGATATTGGATACCTTGGTTCCTACTTTGATGGATTTTGAAAATCCTTTTACGGGAAGATCTTTGATGATGGTAACTGAATCTCCGTTTTGCAGGATATTTCCATTGGAATCTTTTACAACCAGACCATCTTGGTCTTGTGATTCAGAAGAAACATCTTCGGGATTGAATTCATTGGCGCATTCTGGGCACATCCAAAGAGCGCCAGTAGGATAGGGGTAATCGCATCCGCAATTAGGGCAAATAGGTTCTTGACTCATAGCTTTAAGTTAAATTATAAATATCCCATATTGATCAAATACTGAGCAATATCGGTTTCATCTCTACCAATGGTGGAGTGGAGGGAGTGCATACGATTGTCTTTGAATGTAAGAATTTGATAGGAATGGGAGGTAGCTCCTTCTGCAGTTGCTGTACCTACTGTAATTCCAGTCAACAATGAAACGGTATAAGTAGTAACAATAGTTCCATTCTGCGCCACCGTACTTTTTGTGATGTTTCCAACGCTTTTGAAGTCCTGTTGTATGTTGGATCCAATTACTTGCACCATGGCGTTTCTATTTCTCTGAACTAGAGCATAGTTCGGATTGTTGTATCCGCCTCCATTGTTCATTCCGATGTTGTTTTGACCAGGGTAACCGCCAGATCCGGCTGCATTTCCGGTACCACCAGCAATAACAGTAATGCCGGAATGATTTATTTGTGCTTGAGGATGATTATTAACAATAATAGCCGTCATGAAATTGGGAATGGGGTGCATGGCTACAAATTTGTCGCTCGCGTTCTTATCCAAATATCCATCCACAAATAGGCCGTTTTTTACGATATTTTTTTCGAGGGATGAACCTAAAGTTGCGGGCATCATACCGCGTTTACCCGAAGCGGCGAAGTAGAATTCATAGTAGTTTAAATTTTGGGGATTAGGAGCTTCTTGGCTGGAAATGTATCGAATCCAAACAGCGTCGGTACCATCGAGGTTTTTTAGAGTACCTTTGATTAAACTACCTAAGAATTTGCTTTCTTCGATGAAGATGCAAACGGGTTTGCCAATGTAAAAAAGGGTATCGAGACTAACAATGGCTTTTTCTTTAGCAATGGATTTTTGAATTGCAATTTCGTGCTTGATTAGTTCCTTTTCAGAGTGTTGAGCAACGAGGTTGTTGCTGATGTATCCCCCGAAAAAAAGGAAAAGTAGGTGCAAGCTGAGTGGGTAGCGTTTCATTTTCCGAAGATACTTCAAAGCTTTAAATAAAAAAAGGCCGTCGAGTTAACGACGGCCTATACGCTGCAAATAAAATCGATATTATCATGAAAGACAATACGACTTTTATTTGTCGATGGAACCAAGAACGCGTTTCATGAATGCATTTAACGCTTCTTTCTTCTCAACTCCCTCCAAGGTGGATTTATGTACTTCGAGAGCTCCGTACATATTTGAAATCAATTCACCAATCACATCAAGCTCTTCGTCTTTTAGGGAAGAAAGTTCTGTTAAATGTTCAAGTACCGCGATGGTTTCCTCGATAAAGTCAGCATCGTTATTATCGATGAACTCCGTTAAGTGTTTAATGATCGGTAGTTTCATGACAACAATGAATTAGGCAATTTTTGAAATTAGTTCACCCAAAACTTCTGCTTTGTTGGTCTGGGTTTGGTCAACTAATTGGCCATCCACAAAAGCAGCAAACGTTGGTAAATTGGAAACATTGGCTAGTTTACGTGATTCAGGATTTTTCTCAGCGTCGATGATTACAAATGTGATGTTTTCATTTTCGCTTGAATATTTCTTGAATTTAGGTTTCATGATGCGGCAATTTCCGCACCAAGATGCAGAGTATTGAACCATCACTTTGGGGTGAGAACCAATTACTTCTTGCAAGGTATCTGTTTCTAATTCGATCAACATAGGGTGTTTAATTTTTGAAAAGTAATGTATTTTTTTGAAGCAAAGCCGAAGAAATTGATTAACGGCGTTGATTTATTAGTGAGCAGGGTTGAATTAGTGTTGGCTTAAGTAATCAGCTACTCCATCACGGGTTGCAGACATGGCATCTTTTCCTTCTTCCCAGTTCGCTGGACAAACTTCACCTTTGGTTTGAACGTGAGTGAATGCATCGATTAGTCGTAGGTATTCGTTTACGTTTCTTCCTAATGGCATGTGATTTACGCTTTCATGAAACACTGTGCCTGTTTCATCAATTAAATATGTAGCACGGAAAGTTACGTTAGAACCGGTGTATAAAACGGTGTCTAATTCTTCGTTGTATTCTGAAGATTGGATGTCAAGAATATCCAATACACTTGAAAGATTGCGGTTGGTATCTGCCAAAATTGGGTAAGTTACACCTTCAATTCCGCCGTTGTCTTTTGCTGTGTTTAACCAAGCAAAGTGAACCTCATTGGTGTCGCAAGAAGCACCAATAACAATAGTGTTACGTTTTTCGAATTCGCCTAAAGCTGCTTGAAACGCGTGCAATTCAGTTGGACAAACGAAGGTGAAATCTTTTGGATACCAAAATAACAATACTTTTTTATTGTTTTTGGTAGCTTCTTCAAATACGTTGATCGACAAATTGTCGCCCATGTGATCGATCGCGTCTACTGCGATATTTGGGAATTTTTTTCCTACAATTGACATTGCTATTTTAGTTTGATTAATTTTAGTGCAAAAATACAAAAAGGGCGCTTCAATCAATGTGACTTTTGTACCAAATTCGTTAGAATAATATAAAACAAACGACGAACGATTAACAACTACTTAGTTGCCGGAGTTCAGAGCAGATGAATTGCAGTAATCAAAAGTTGGGGTCAGTCATCATAAGTCCTTCCACATACTTGGAGGATTTTGATGTCTGCAACGGAATCAAGTCGTCTATAATAGGGGAGTTAGAAGGAGATTTCAATTCTACGATGGCGTATTCTTGGTTTTGATGTTTTAACTGAGTTTGGCAGTTATAAAAACTTAAATCTGTATCGATAGTCACTCTGACCGACTCAGAGGCATCCATGAAGTATCTTCTCTGATATCGGTTAATGAGAGAGGGTTGATGCTGAACAACTTCCAAAAATAGTGTATTGGATTGGTTGATAAGTTTTTGTTCGAATTGTAGAAATAAGAACTGAATTTCACCCAAGTTGTTCCAATGAAAATCTCCCAATTTTTGAGAGAACTTTTGATTTACGTCGTCGATTTTGTCTTTGTATTCAGCGGTAACATGGATGTTTCCAAATGCATCTCCGTACCAACGAAATCGTAGTTTAGTTCGTTCACTAAATCCCTCTACATTGTCGTTTAGATGTTCCATGTTTAATTTGTCGCAATACAAGTTATTAATCCACCTTGGGTGGTAAATTGGAGAGCAGCCATGGGCAATGAGTAACGTTTCGATCCGATCTATATTCTGTAAGGGTACAATGAATTTACGTTCAAAACGATGATGGGTTTTGAAGGCTTTTTGTTCGAATGGATTTAACCATGAACGTAATTTTGCGAATGAGAAAGTTGTTGACATCGATTATCCTCTTTTTGTTGCCCTACCGAATTGCTTACCGTATAACATCGATTCCACATCTTTCACCATGATGATTTTCTTGCCTCTATGACGGATTTTAGATTTTTTCTGAATGAGGTAATTTACGGAGTTAATGTCGAAGTCGGCCGAGAAGTGTGCTTGACCGTATTCTGGTTTTTTCTGAAATACTGCAATATTTAAATCGTTGTTTTCCAGCGTGTTTTGATGTACGTTCAAATCCGATTGGTCTTTGCTGACAAAAGCAATGGCGGAATGGCGAATGGTATTTTTGTATGCATTAAACGCACTACGTTCGCCGCAAGAAATGGCCTTGTCGTGAATTTTTGAAAAATCATTTAGATGAATTTCCATCATGCTACCTGAGCCATCTACACCGTCGTTGCCAATTTCTTCAAAACGATTATTTCGGACAACACCATTCGAAAAATCAGAGTCGAAGGCATCGCTCAATACATGATGAAAATAAGAATTTTCAATCACGAAATTTTTGCAGTCAAAAATGTTGAGAATATCATCTCCCAAGCGATTGTTAGAAAACTCACAATGGTTGATACGAACCGTTTTACTACGGTGAATGGTCAGGCCTGCAGGAGTGGCATGAATGCCGTTCGATAAACTGGAGAATCCTTCAAATTGGGTATGAGTTAGATTGCAAAATTCTGGAGACTGGAAAAATAGCGAAGCTCGGGTTCCTTCATGTACACTGAATTTAATTGGTGAACCAGCGGTGCCCAGCGATTCCAAATTCCCCCAAACGTACAATACGGAGTTTTTACCTCTAAACCGGACCTGAGTTCCAGGTTGAATTTTTAGTGTTGTGTTTTGGGGGATATTTACAATTCCTTCAATTATTTTAGTGCCACTCCACACGATGGTTTTGGTCAAAAGTGTAGAGGAATTGATATAGATTGGATTCGAATTAGGAGTTGTATTTGCTTTTAAAATGGATGAATTGTTAAATAAATTACAACGTTTGGTGAGTTGATTTTTTACTCCTGTAAATTCGTTCAGCTGATTGGTATTCATTCCGTTGAATGGAATACTCATTTTTCCCGTTTTTAGTTTTTGTTCTAACTTATTACTCACCAATAGTACATATTGGTCTAGTAATTCCATTGTTTTGGAATCTTGTTTTAAAAGCCAGTCAAAATAGTTGGACACAAAATTGGGACGTCCGTGTGAGATACTATCCTTAAAGAACTGAATATGGAATTTGTAGTGTTCAAACCGTTTTTGTTTTGTAAATGAAGTTGGATTGATATTCGCCGAGAGTCGATTGTCTGGACCAATTTCGCGGATAAGTGGTTCAAAAGTATGATTTACTGGATTGTAGTACCAGTGAAGATTGATATCAACTAAATGGTGCCAAGATTTCATAACTACACCGATTGCAAAAACTCCGAGGAACTTGGATTTGTCGATTATTGGAAATAATTCATTGTGTTTTTGGTTGAATAATTCGGAAACATACTTTCCGATTTTGTTGTTTTTTGTAGAATCATCGAGTTGTACATTGAATTCCAAATCTATGTTTTTTTCTTCCAAACCCGGTAGGTGTTTTAATGGACCTGCAAATCCTTTTTCGAATATGACGGATTCTCTGCGTTGATTACGTTCTATCAGATATTTACCTAAATCATCTTCACGCAATAAATACATGGGTTTTTGTTTGCGGAATTGAACAATGATGGGTGTGTAACGAATTTGTATGCCTTGAAAGAGTTCGTGATAAAGTTCATTGGCTAAAGGGTCAATCAAATAATTACGAGTTCCTGGTACGAGAAGATTGATGGCTTTTTCTCCGAATAGTCGATTGTCGCCATTTAGTTTCAATTTCATGGAAAAGTAATCGAACCCCGAATGGTGGTCGCTCCACATACCCGTCATGGAGATTTTGGATTTGAACCATTTTGGATTTTCGGCATTTAAGTATTTTACTCGACAGCTATATTTACCTTTTTTTTCTGTCCATGCAGAACCATCTAAGTTGTGTTTGTTTCGAAACTGACGATTCCATTCGGCGGTCATTTCTGAAAATCGATTGGGTTGCATATCGATTTTTAGGGTATCTAAAACCGGCTGGGTAGCGAAATGGGGTTGAGGAGCGAAATAATCCTTAAGCAACCACCCTTTATGACTCAAATCATGGTCAAATCCTTTTTGAATAAGCATAGGCAAATGCGCATGATAATGGAAGAAAGAAATTCCTTCAATGAGTGAAAATCCCCCGAAAATCAAAAAAATGATCCAATAAACGGAAGATTTCGGCACATTTTTACGAAAGTTCATCTGGAAAACGAATTAATTATTATTCGTGAAAGCAATTACGGTGGAGTTGAGTTGGGGGTATGGATTCATTCGAGTCTATGCGTTTGACGTCGAGATTTTAACCAACGGATTTTGTACTTGGCAATCGGATAGTATTTTGTTTACATGAGCAACGGTTTGTAAATCAGCATCCTGCAATTTGAACAGCAAACGATAACTCTCATGATTTGAATTTTCGTAGTTGGAAAGCGCTGTTACTGCCGGGATTTCAGAGATTTTTGACATGCACAATTCCGCTTTTGTTGATTCTGGCTCAGTGAACGTAATTAATAAAAAGTCGGAATGCAATCGTTCCGATTTTACCGCACCTTTAAATCTAAAAATGGACACCAATGTAAACACAGCAACACATAAAGTCGAAATGATGAATTGTTCAGCGGCCAAAGAAATAGCTATAGCGGTTAGTCCTAAAAGGAAGATGATTTGCTCTGGTTCTTTTATAGCAGTTCTGAAACGTATTATGGATAATGCACCTACCAAACCTAAACTTAATGCTAATGATGATTTTATGGTTGTAATGATGAGATATATGGATAAAGAAAAGAAAAGGAAGTTGGATGCAAACAGCGTTCTGTTGGATGTAACCAATGCGTAATTTTTGAATAAAAGTTGAAAAACTACGGTATAAAGGATGAGTAGAACAAGTCCCAAACTAAAGTTAGCATAGTTTACAGAACTGAGCAATTGTGAATTCTGAAGTAATTGATCCATGACGATTTAATTTGTCAAAAATAATTAAATCATCATTATAAATTAATATTATGTTTAAATTCTGGTGTTTTTGATTTGTTGAAAATACAATTTTTTAATGATTGCATCGGCTAAACCCACCTTGGGAACCAGAATATCGTTGCAGTTAGACCACTTCATAACATTGAGGTAAATATGCATGGCTGGCACGATAACATTGGCCCTGTCTTCTCGAATATTGAATTGGTGAATGCGTTCATCAATGGGCAAGGGCGACATTTGTTGATGAAGTTGTTTGATGAAATTGCGACTAAGAGGTTTTCCTTCTTTTTGTTTCGATAAGGAGAAAATTTTATTGATATTTCCACCACTCCCTACCAGTTGAAGGTTGTTGGCTTGCGCTGTATGTATTTTAACGAATGCTTTCATTTCTTGCCAGGCAGTGTCGTAATCCAATTCATTTAAAATTCGGATAGTTCCTACATTAAATGATTGTTTTGCAACCATAGCCGTATCGTTAAAAAGGGTTAACTCGGTGCTTCCACCGCCAACGTCGATAAACATTTGTTGACCGGTATGGATAACATGATTTTCAAGTAGAATGCCCGCTTCTTCGTCGCCAGAAATTATTTGGATGTCGATTTTGGTTTTTTTGCGAATAGTTTTTTGGATTTTACCACCATTTTTTGCGTCTCTCATAGCCGAAGTGGCGCAAGCCCTATAATGTTCTACTTTATAAATTTCCATGAGATTTTTGAAAACGTGCATGGTTTGTATGAACATTTTTGTTTTTTCGGGGGATATGAATCCAGATTCAAATACATCAAAGCCCAATTGGAGAGGAATTCGAATCAAATTCAGTTTGGTAAAATCGGTGTCGGTTCCAGTGCCGTAGGGATCTGCTTTCATAATTAATAATCTAGCGGCATTGGAACCAATATCGATACTTGCGAGAATCACAGTTAGGTTTTAGGATTAAATATTCTCCAAATAAACACTATGTCTGCGACTTTGTAGGGTATTATCATGTTAATTTTTATTAACAATGTCCGATTGCGGTTTAATTGGCTAGCATTGAGTGGATAATTAAATTTAACAATCGGTTAATTTTTATTAAAACACTTCAGAAATAGAAGATGAGAATTGAAATGCATCTTGAATTTGATAGTAATTTTCAGGATCTACGCAGGAAGAATAAGCGTATTTTGCAAATTCAACACGGCTACTTTCAAATCCAAAAACCAACAGCATTTCTCTGATTTGCCAAGAACTTAATGAGTTACTATTTGCAATGTTTTTGGCCAAAACTAATCGGTCCGAATCGAATGCAGCTGATTTTAATATATTTAAAGATCTATAGAAATGATTGTAATCCATAGCTACAGGTCCACAATCTCTATGACCACCTTGAATGTTACAAGAAACTGAAGGGCAATTGCGAAGGTCTGCCGGTTTGCAAGCTCTTGGTGAACGCGGTTGATTTACATGGTTACAACGATGGGGAGAACAAGAGTTTCCGTGGTTGCAAATATTAGTTTGAGGATTGCATATTCCACAAGCCGCAACTCCATTTCTGCCGGGTTTGGAGCACGAATGATATACGGCAGCATTTTGCTGATGGTTGCAGTTCGATGAATGGTTGCATGATGACTGTTGATGTCCACCAGATGGATGTGAATGATTTCCTGCCTGGATTTTAACTTGTACTTTAACGTTGGAAGAGGACGAATGTTGGTGGCGTTGAGCTGATGCAATAGAAAAAGACATCAAAGAAATCATGCCAAGTAGAATTGAGTTTTTCATGGTGTAGCCTCCTTTTTGTTAATTGGTTTGTTGTTTGACTTCCAAAATTCAAAAAGCGTGCCATGATTATGGAAAGTGCGTCCGTCGAAAATATGAATCGACAAAATGAAAATATTTAATGACACAATAAAAAAGATTAATTTTGTCTTATTGAATGCTTAAAATTCTGAGAAAATATCGCTTTTTGTTGGCCATTTTAGGGCTTTTCTCAGTGTCTTTCGGGTACGCAAATATTTCAAAAAATCACGTTTCTAATCCCATAGTTCAAATCGAAGAAGTAGAGTTCGAAGAGGCGAATTTAGAGGGATTGACAGATATTGGATTTGAGTTTTTCACTTTGCTTTTCACCGTACTCATTTTAGTCGGTTTTAAGGCCCCAATAAACACGTTGTTAAAGCGACTGAAATTTGAATTCATCAATCAATTAGCACAGTGCATACGTGCTGTTGGATATTTCCTGCGTTTTCATCAAATCAAGTTAGGATTTTAATTTGCAACTGAATTGAGAAGAGTTCCAGATTTTCAAATTTAGTCTGGTAGTTTCTTTTAATTCATCAGCTCTCCTTAAAAGAGAGACAAACTAAGACCTAGTTGTGTATCTAGGGTCTCAGTATTTTGCTCAAAATACTATTTGATTCAAATGAAAAACGAAAAACAAATTAAACATATATCGCTCCCCGCGGAAGGTTTCGCTGGGTTGAAGCAAAATTTCAGTTCCGATTTTATGTCGGGTTTTTTTATATTCTTGTTGGCCTTGCCACTGAGTTTAGGAATTTCAAAAGCAAGTGAGTTTCCTGCAATTATGGGACTAATAACAGCCATGATTGGTGGCGTAGTGGTTTCATGGATTGCTGGATCGAGATTAACAATTAAGGGTCCAGCTGCTGGGTTAATTGTAATAGTGGCGGGTGCAGTATCCGAATTCGGTAAAGGAGATGCCTTGTTGGGTTGGAAATTGGCATTGGGAGTCATTTTTGTTGCCAGTATTGTACAAATATTGTTCGGTTTAATTCGCTTAGGTTCTTTGGTCGATTTTTTTCCTTTGAGTGCTATTCACGGCATGCTGGCTGCGATTGGAATCATTATTATCAGTAAACAATCCCATCAAATATTTGGAGTTATCCCCAAAGACAGTTTAGGGCATGTTCTGTCTGAACCCATAGATTTAATTCGGGCCATTCCCAAAAGTATGATTCTCGCAGATCACAATTCCCTGATTATCGGTGTAATCAGCCTGCTTATTGTGTTTTTATGGCCACTGGTGAAGCATCCCATACTTAAAAAGATCCCTAGTCCCATATTGGTTTTGGGTATAGCCATACCATTAGCCAAATTTATTCATTTGGATTCTAAATATTTGATACACTTTGGAGATGATTTAATGCACACATTGAAAGTCAATATTCAATTTGGTGGACTTTCCCAAACAGGAATATTTATAAAATATGTAATCATGTTTGCCTTGGTGGGTAGTTTAGAGAGTTTGCTTACCGTTAAGGCCATTGATGCTATGGATCCATTTCGAAGAAAATCGAATGCGAATAAAGATTTGATTGCTGTGGGTATTGGGAACATGATTAGTTCAATTTTTGGGGGATTACCGATGATTTCGGAGGTAGCCCGTAGTAGTGCCAATGTAAACAATGGTGCGAAAACGCGTTTTGCGAACTTATGGCACGGGGTATTGATGTTGGTATTTTTGATTTTTGATTTACAATTTTCGGATATGATTCCGCAAGGGGCATTAGCGGCACTTCTAATTGGAGTGGGAGTGAAATTAGCCAGTCCGAAGGAGTTTGGTCGCATGGCAAAAATTGGTCCTGAACAGTTGGCTGTATTTATCACAACCATTGTTGTAACTCTTTTAACGGATTTGCTCTTGGGTATTTTTGCAGGAATTGTAGTAAAAATTATTCTTCAAACCATTTTGGGTGCACCGTTGAAATACGCATTTAAATTGGATTATGAACAAAGGGGAAATGTTTTGTATGTGAAAAAAGCGGCTGTGTTTTCCAATTGGTTGAAATTGAATAAAATAATTGCAGGGTATAATCAAAAGGATATTTTTAAACTGGATTTCTCTCAGTGTAGAATAATTGATCATACTGTTCAGGAGAATTTACATCATTTGATACGTGAATTTGAGAATAGCGGCGGATTGTTGGAAGTTACGGGAGTTGAAGATATGAAGTACACTTCAAGGTCTAAGCACCATATGTCCACCCGATTCCGTTCACGTAATTCAATTGCAGGGCTTTGATATTTGGTAGTAATTATGCATCAAAATCATTGTAATGAGGTATCATACATATCTCAATTGAGGCATTATTTGCCAAGCCAAGCACCACTCAAAGACTTTGTTCATCATAATACGCTTCATCATTATCAGAACCTGCCTTTTAAGGAAGCTTTAGAAAAGTATTATCAAGACCTGGGTGTAAAAAACATTTACGATTTAAATCAATATTTGGATTGGTATCAAAAGGGATTCATCTCTGATGCTTCCATTGAATTCGTTTTGAAATTCTATCCGGAACGGTCAAATGGTTTGAAAAAAACCAAGAATGGATTGCGTTTTCTGAGAATCGATTAATTCAGGAGAGGGAAGAGATAAAATGGCATCCTAGAATTAAAACCTTAAAGGGCACGTGGAAAAGGAAGCTGAATTTAGATGTAGATGGTGCAGTTTATCCTATTTTGTTTCGTTGGATTTCCAATTACTTGGATCAAGGAATATCTGCATTGGAAAACGAGAGATGGAGCAAAGGAATATGGGAAGATTTTAAATCCATTCATCAATCTAGTTATATATCTGTGTTAAAAAGTAAAGAGGCGAAAATGATTTTATACGAATCAACTTCGGCAGAAGATGCTTTTTATCAATTGCTTGAAAGTTTGGTTGGTGATGAGAAAATGTATTTGCCTTATTTGAAGGAACAACAACTTATGCATCCAGGATGGAGTGGTTTGGTTTCAGTATTAGAACAAAACCCATCTCATTTAATATTACCTAGAAAGGTTGGGTTGCTTGAATTTATTGCGTTTGAATTATTGTTGGAATTTGATTTTTTAAAGTGTCATACGCCCAAGGGTAAAACGTTCAGGTTGTGTGATTTGGTTTCGGTTGATTTTCTATCACAAACCACATTGGAGAAACCGGATTTTTCACTGGAATACGTGTGGCAAATGGCATTTGAATGGACTTATTATGCGGATATTACTCAAAAGATTCAATCTCGATTTCAACAGATAAAAGAGTTAAGTTGCAATAGAGAGGGTACAAATTCCTTTGATTCCGGGGTGGTTTCATACAGTAAAAATTCAAAAAATAAAGTTGCGTTTCAAGTACTTTTCTGTATTGATGATCGTGAAGGTAGTATTCGGTCGCATATTGAAAATGTTTCCAATAATTTAGTTCAAACCTATGGAATTCCGGGTTATTTTGGAATTGAGTTTTTCTATAAAGGTATTGGGATGGTACATGCTTCGAAGAGCTGCCCTGCGCCCATTACGCCCCATGTTTTGATAAAAGAGATTGCGGTACATTCTTCCCCCGAAAAACTAAAAAATGATCCGATTTTAAGTAGAAATACGCATAAGTCAATTCAAGGGTTATGGGGTTCTATGGGTCTCGGTTTTGCGGCGGGAATCCAATTGGTAAAACAAGTCTTGAAGCCTGAAATGAATCAGTATGTTGCGAGTTCTATGGGTTATATGAGTCCGGATTCCAAATTAACCCTGTTTCATGAAGGGGAGTTTGAGGGGGATTTGCAAATTGGATTTACATTAGAAGAATTGCTGGTTCGTGCGGAAAATATGTTAAGAAGCATAGACTTAACACATGATTTTGCATCATTGGTTTATCTTGTTGGACATGGGGCCAGTTCGATCAATAATCCGCATTATGCTGCGTATGATTGTGGGGCGTGTTGTGGAAGGCCTGGTTCTGTAAATGCTCGTTTGATGGCTATTATATTGAATTTAGCCGAAGTTCGCGAGGGATTGAAGTCAAAAGGAATTGTAATTCCAGATAAAACACGTTTTATCGGTGCATTGCACGATACCACCCGCGATGAATTGGTATTTTATGATTTGCACGGTGTTCCATCAGAGCAGTTGTATGAACATGGTGAATTTCAAAGGTTGATGCGCATATCACTGAGTTTGAATGCTGCAGAGAGAATGAAGAAATTTACCAATGTATCTGAAAGGATACGGTCAAAATTGAGGACGGAACAATCTCGAAATTTAAATGAAATACATAACGAGGTATTGAGAAGAAGTATGCGTTTATTCGAAACTCGACCGGAATACAATCATGCTACGAACTCATTGTGTGTAATTGGCGATCGTGCTATGACCACTCTGGTTGATTTGGATCGCAGAGCGTTTTTACAATCCTATAATCCGCAAACAGATCCACATGGTTGGATCCTTCATTCCATAATGAAGGCGGCTGTGCCGGTTTGCGGTGGAATTAACTTGGAATATTATTTTTCCAAAGTGAGTCCCGATCAAATGGGTGCTGGAAGTAAATTGCCTCACAATGTAAATGGATTATTGGGTGTTTCAAATGGGGTGGAAGGGGATCTGAGAACGGGTTTACCTACGCAAATGGTCGAAATTCACGATGCATTGAGATTGATGATGATTGTGCAACAAACGCCAGAAATCTTACTGGGAATTTTGAATCAGGATTCCGTTTTAATGGAGTGGTTTCAAAATGAGTGGGTTCACCTGATGTTGGTGCACCCAGTAAATGGACAATGTTATTATTTCTCAAAAGGGAAGTTTGTTTTATATAATCATTTGAATCAAAATGGGGATCCTAAATAATTTTATTATCATCCCCATTTTGGGGTTGATATTGAGTGTTTTGTGGGATAAAAAGCGCGAACAAGCGATTGCAAATACTGCATTATTCACTCTTGCAACACAATTATTCATTTTTCCGTTACTTCTGTACAGATGGTGGTTAAATCCGGTCAAATTTATTAGTTTGTTTGATTTCTGCGTTTACAAATCACAGGATTATACGTTTAATTTTAGTTTGTATTTCGATAAAGTATCGGCAGTATTTTCTTTAATGGGGACGCTTTTGAGCCTACTTGTAGTTTTTTATACGTCGAAATATTTGCACAGAGAAAAAGGTTATAAACGCTTTTTTAATACCATCCAACTCTTTTTTGTGGGATACAATTTTGTGATATTCGGCGGAAATTATGAAACGGTATTCATTGGCTGGGAAGTGTTGGGTATCAGTTCGTTTTTATTAATCGCCTTTTATCGTGAACGTTATTTGCCAGTAAAAAATGCGGTAAGGGTATTTTTTGTTTACCGTATCGGTGATATTGGGTTTATTTTAGCCATGTGGTTAAGTCATCATGCTTGGCACAGTAATATTAACTTCGGTACATTAAACGAATTGGAGTTTGTTCGTGATCATTTGGCTGAAAGCGGAGGAGTTGGAATTGCAGTTGGATTGCTGTTTTTTTTGGTTGCCATGGGAAAAAGTGCCTTGTTTCCCTTCTCAAGTTGGTTGCCAAGGGCCATGGAAGGCCCAACGCCTTCATCAGCCATTTTTTACGGTTCGTTGTCGGTTCATTTAGGCGCATTTTTAATGCTTAGAACCATGCCTATAATTCTTCAAGAACCTGTTGTTCAGGCGGTTATGGTTTTTGTGGGATTGCTTACGTCCATAGTGGCTCATTACACCGCAAGATATCAATCCACAATAAAGTCGCAAATTGCCTATGGATCCTTGACTCAAATTGGGTTGATTTTTGTTGAAATCGCATTGGGATGGACTAATTTGGCACTTTTCCATTTCTCTGGAAACGCTTTGTTACGCACCTATCAATTGTTGGTGAGTCCATCGTCGGTAGTTTATCTAATCCGCAAACAGTATCGTTCAGAATTGCCAGAAGTGCATCATTCAAAATTGCGAAATCGTTGGAATTCAACTATATATATATTGAGTTTAAAGGAATTCTATATGGAACAAATCCAATATGGTTTGCTTTGGTATCCGTTTAAACAAGGTGGCCGACTTTTGAATAAAGTGAAGCGCAGTTATTTTGTTGCAACCGGTTTTGTTTTGGTTTCGTTGTTTTTATCTCATTATGTTGGCATAGGAATTCATATGCTGGCCCCGATTTATCGGCAGTTATCCTTGGTATTAGCGATATTCGCTCTATCGTTGGTGTTGTTTGCTTTTGGGAATTATAAGAACTCTTTATTTTCTTGGTTTGCCATTGCATTGAGCCATGTGTTTGTTGCTCTGAGTGTTCTACATAAATCCAAGGGGTTTTTAGTGGATGTCGAAATATATCTCAGTGGAATTTTAATTGCAGCCATTCTAGGTGGAGCGCTATTGAAGCAAATACAAAAACAACACGATATTCGATTGAATCATCACTGGGGTTTATTTCAGTTTTATCCTCAGCTTTCAGTGCTGTTTTTTGTGGTTTCATTGATGATGACGGGTTTCCCCATTACTCCTACTTTTTTAGGTGAAGACTTGATGTTTACCCATCTTCAGGAAACGGAACCTTTGTTGGCTACCCTTATTGCAGTAACTTTGATCATTGATGGACTGGTAGTTGTCCGAATGTATTCAAGATTGTTTTTTGTAATTACCCGCGATGAAAACAATCGAAATAAATATTATAAAAATGCTTAACAATAGAATTTTCAAAGGTGTTTTGTTTAGAATGATTTTTGTGGGATTACTTGCTCATTTGAATGCAGGCAATGGAATGAATGTTGCAAATGTAGGTTCAAGTTTTTCTCCAACGGTAGGAAAGACGCCCTATCCAACGATCAATTTCACCTTTTTGAATCAAACATGGCTTAGGTATTCTCAAAATAACATGGGTTCAATGCGTTTAGGGGAAGAAGCAGCATCCACTTTTGATATCGGGTTGAGAAGAACACGGTTTCAATTATATGGGAATGTCCATCCCAAGGTGTTTTATTACATGCAATTCGGTCAAAACAATTTTAACTCCATGTATAATGTGGGTGGAAATCGAAAGAATGCGGTTTTTATTCACGATGCGATTACCGAATATCAACTGAGCAAAAATAACTCCATCAAATTGGGTGCAGGGTTGGGAATTGCCAATGGGTTGTCTCGTTTTTCGCAACCTGCAATTGGTAGTATTGCAGCCATGGATGTACCTGTTTTTGCCCAAGCAACAGTAGATCAAATAGATCAATTTTCAAGAAAGTTGAGTGTTTATGCCCGGGGGCAAGTGGGCAAAGTGGACTATCGTTTCGTGTTGAGTGATCCATTTCCAATCAGTAGTAATGGTACTATGTTTCCAGTAATCTCTGAAAATGCGCAATTCAGTCCCATGAAACACAAAAAACAAATTCAGGGATATGTAATGTATCAGTTTTTTGAACATGAAGGACATTTAACTCCCTACATGACCGGTAATTATTTGGGCACGAAAAAGGTTTGGAATATAGCAGTTGGTGCTATATATCAACCGAGTGCAATGTATAGATCGGTAGCTTTCGGTGATACTTTATACGAAGATATGAAGCTGTTTTGTGTGGAAACGTTTTACGATATACCACTTAAGAACAAGTCAGCATTCCATGCTTATTTGGGCTACTTTAACATGAATTATGGCAAGAATTACTTGAGAATGAATGGGATAATGAATCCAGTTAATTCAAGCAATTTGTCACGATTAGCAAAAGATGTTGGCCCACAATTTGGAAATAGTTTGCCGATGTTTGGAACTGGACACACTATTTATACAGAAGTGCATTATTTGCTTCCCCAGAAAGTGCATTATTTGCTTCCCCAGAAAAAGAACAAAAAAGAACTTTTAGAGAAGGCAAGCCCATCTGCGTCTGTGCAAGAAGTTTCGAAATCTGTTGCCACATCTGCGGATTATTCAACAAAATACGGGTTTTATGCCAATTGTAATTGGTCCATGTACGATCGCTTAAATTCAATATCCACATTTGAAATTCATGCGGGATTAAATTGCTTTTTTCAAGGCCATCAAGGCAAACTAACGGTGGATTTAGCCAATAGGCCTCAAATTTTAGTGTATAACAATTCTACTATGGTTAGACCTAATTTATGGCAGGCGGTTATACAGTATCAGATTTTCTTAAATTGAAAAATTCAATTGTACGGATTCGCCAATGGAGAGAAATATGGAATCGATTCGATAATAGGGAGAAATAAAAAATTGAATTTAAATATAGGTTAATTCAAAAACAAAGGTTCAAGTATCCTTAATGTAGCATTAGGGATACTCTTTGTTTATCAGGTATTTGTAAATCTCTAGTTGAGAGCGATAATCAGCATCGGTTTCGTTAGTGGTCTGAACATATTCATTGTCTTGTTGATTATTTAAAATTCGGGCTTTAACGTTTTCCTTTAATTGAATCTCCATGATATCAATTAACTCTTGAGAAAATGTTTTTGAAACAATTGGACAAGAAACTTCAACACGATGATCGAGATTTCGAACCATCCAATCAGCCGAAGATATGTAAACGGTGGGATCGTTATTATTATTGAAAATAATCACACGGGCGTGTTCCAAATATTCGTCAACAATGCTGATGCCTCGAATGTCTTTCTTAAATGCTTTTTGATGTGTTGTGGCAGTGCAAATTCCGCGAACAACCAGATCCACTTGCACGCCACTGCGAGCCGCTTTATATAGTGATTCAATAAGAGTTGGATCAACCAATGAATTTAATTTCACTAAAATTCTACGTTGGCTCTTTCGACGTTTTATTTCTTTTTCAATTTGCTGAATGAAATGATTTCTGGTATTGAAAGGGCTTGTAATTAGTGTTTTACACGATTTTATTTTATCGAGGGATGGGTGTTCTGATTCTAAGCAATCGAAGATCCTATTTATATCCTGAATTATGGACGATTTGGAGGTCATCAACATGTGGTCGCCGTACAATTGTGCAGTACCTTCATGAAAATTGCCGGTAGAAATAAATGCATATTGTAAGGTTTTGTTGAATTCGCGTTTTTTAATCACACATAATTTGGCATGAACTTTCATGTTGGGTACTCCAACATAAACTTTAATACCTTCTTCTTCTAATATACTCTTCCATTTTAAATTGGCTTCTTCATCAAA
>CAZQFZ010000033.1:0-1845 GCA_964592635.1 uncultured Rhizobium sp. | reverse complement strand
GGTTTAGGACGGTATTTTATATCGTGAAATACCTCTTTGGGGAAATCCATAAACGCTTTGAAATTATGAATTCTTCCTCCGGCAATGAGGTCCGCTTTTTTGTCGAGATTCAGTCTGCGCGTTAGGTAATCCAATAATTGGGGGTCGATTCGTTTGTCGTAAACAAAACGAGTGGCTTTCCCTTTGCTGCGTTTCTTCAAATTCTTTTCTAATTCGGTAATAATGTTTGAATTGAAGCCGTTATCTAAGTCCATTTCAGCATCTCTAGTCAATTTAATTACGTGACTTTTGAAGCGATCAAATCCAAATGGAGCGAACAAGAATTTTAAGTTATAACGAATAACATCTTCCAACATAATGATATGTGTTTCATTTTTTGGGGATGGAAGAATGATGAATCGAGGAATATGTTGTTCAGGAACTTCAATGAGTGCGTATCGTTGTAACATGGGATTGTTTGTGTTGCCGAGTAAACAAGCCAAATAAATAGAACGGTCGCGCAACATAGGGGCATGAGGCATACTTTCGATCATTAAGGGAACAATTTGGCTACGAACTCGTTCTTCAAAGTAATTCTCAACCCATGTTTTTTGATCTTTGCTTAATTCTCGTTCATTTTTTAGGTAAATTTTATATTTAGTACCTAATTCTCGGATGATTTGTGCAAAGGTTTTGTCGAAAGCACTTTGAAGTTTAATGACTTCTTCGTGAATTTGGTTTAAAATGCGTTCTGGATTTTCTTCTAAATGAATTTTAGCGGTTTGTTTGTTGAGCTTAACCATTTTATTTAGAGTGCCAACACGAACACGGAAAAACTCATCTAAGTTATTGGAGAAGATTCCTAAAAAACGCAATCTGTTATACAAGTGAACTTCATTATCCTGCGCCTCTTGCATTACTCTCTGGTTAAACGATAACCAACTTATGTCCCGAATGATTTTTTTCACTGCATGCAAAATTATTGATGTAAATTTAATACTTGTATTAACTGTGTGTTAAAGTAATGTTTTGGAGGTGAAAAGAATTGAGGTGTGGCTTGGTTAAACTAATTTAGTATAATTTTTGACTAGGAGTCGGGTTTTGGTTGAATGGTGAGTCTGAAATGCTTAAAATAAAAAAGGCCACCTCCCCGTGGCCCTTTTAATCATTCTCTATTAAGCGATCAACTTACAAACTGTAAGAGAATTTCACAGAAATGTTGGTGCCTGGATTTAGTCGAGTAAAATACTGATCCTGAGCATTGTATGAGCTGAAAATCTGCTCTCTCTTGTCGTTCAAAAGATTGCTCACTTTTATTCCTAAATCCATTTTGTTTTGAGGCCCAAATTTGATGTTGGCATTGAAATTTAAACTGTGAAAAGGCACACTGTAAACGTCTGTGTTGTTCGAAAATCCGACAAATTGTAGGGTTGGACCTTGAACGTTGTAGAACATACCGGCATCCACCGTTTTCTTTTTGTTAGTGTAAGATAATCCTCCATTGATAATGTATGGAGCTTGCCCAGCCATGGCGCGATTTCTATCGATAATTTGACCAGTACGAGCACTGTTTTTTCTGGATAAATATTCTGATTCAGTGATATTAATGCGTGATTCTGTTATGGTTAAATTGGTATTAAATGACCATTGTTTAAGAATATCGCTGATGATCGATAATTGTTGACGCAATTCAAATTCTGCACCGAGTATCGTTGCATTTCCTACATTTCGCGGTTGAAAACTTCCTGCATCTGCCAAGAACTGCACAATTTCGATTGGGTCTTTTAATGTTTTATAAAATACACCCGCAGAAATCATGTTTCCTGATTTTTGGAAACTTTCCCAACGAATGTCAAAATTATTGAT
>CAZQFZ010000032.1:0-22475 GCA_964592635.1 uncultured Rhizobium sp. | reverse complement strand
GTGCACAAAAAGATGGAAACACCATCAAGTATGTATTTGAAACACATTTTCACGCGGATTTCGTGAGCGGACATATCGATTTAGCTAAAAAAACGGGGGCTCAAATCGTGTTTGGACCAACAGCAAAACCTGGATTTGATGCATTGACTGCTGAAGACAATCAAGAATTTACCATTGGAAATGTTAAAATTAGAGTCATTCACACTCCAGGACATACTATGGAAAGTTCTTGCTTTTTGTTAATTGATGAAATGGGTAAAGAGCATTCATTATTTACTGGCGATACTTTGTTTATCGGCGATGTAGGAAGGCCTGACTTAGCGCAAAAAGTAATTGCTGATTTAACCCAAGAAAAATTGGCTTCTCATTTATACGATTCGTTAAGAAATAAAATTCTTCCATTGTCAGATGATATTATTGTTTATCCTGGACATGGTGCTGGTTCTGCTTGTGGTAAAAATATGAGTAAGGAAACGACCGATACTTTGGGCAACCAAAAGAAAACGAATTATGCTCTACGTGAAGGCTTAGATCGTGAAACTTTTATGGCTGAATTGTTAGATGGATTGATGCCTCCTCCAGGTTATTTCCCCAAAAACGTATTGATGAATATACAAGGTTATGAGTCGATTGATAAGGTTTTGGAGCAAGGATTACAGCAATTAACGCCTGCTGCTTTTGAAGCTGCCGCGGATGAAACAGATGCGTTGATTTTGGACACTCGCAGTGCTCAAGAATTCGCAAAAGGATTTATTCCAGGAAGCATCAATATCGGTGTAGATGGAAGTTTTGCTCCTTGGGTAGGCGCATTAATCCCAGATATTGAACAAACATTATTGATTGTTGCCGACGAGGGAACCGAAGAAGAAGTGGTAACACGATTGGCACGTGTGGGTTACGATCATGCAATTGGTTATTTGAAAGGTGGTTTTAAGTCATGGTTGGATTCTGGAAAACCTGTAGATACTATCGAGTCTATTTCTCCCGACCAGTTGGCTGATATTATGGAAAGCCAACCTGAAACTTTAGTTTTAGACGTACGTAAAGCCAGCGAACATTTCAGTCAACGAATGGAAGGATCATTAAATGGACCTTTGGATTATATTAATGATTCAATGACCATGATCGACCCGAAGAAAACCTATTATGTTCATTGCGCAGGTGGATATCGTTCTATGATTTTCATTTCTATCTTAAAAGCACGTGGATACGACAACCTAATTGACGTAAAGGGCGGATTTAGTCAAATCAAAGAGAATCCTCGCTTTAAAGTAACGGACTATGTATGTCCAACTACCATGTTATAATTACTTATATATTTCTTTCATAGGTTTAGAATGGAAAAAGGGTGCTTCGGCACCCTTTTTCTTTTACATTTGCAAGCGTAAGATTGGAAATTAAATTTCACAATTTCTCAAACTTGCAAGGTTTTAGCTCAAATGAATAAGGCGTTGATTTACATTGAAAAACTACAGTAAATAGTATCCATTAGTATCCATGTCAGCACATCTTCCAACATATAAACCAGAAAAAATGAACTTGTGGGTTCATTTGAGCAGCATAATATGGATCCTGATTTTAGTAATGAATATGGGTGGGTTGTATCTTTTATATACACCTGATTCCGCTGCCTATGTACTAAACTCAAGAGAGTTGCTTGTGCCAGGAGATCGAAGTGTATTTTACAGTCTTTATTTGTATGCTTGCTCTCATGTAGGTGGTTTTTTGGGGATTTCTTCACTTTGGATCTCCATACTGCCCGTATTTTTCATGATTTACGGAATGTTATTTCAGTGGGTCCAACGATTTTTCTTTCCGAACTCACCTATTTGGCAATTTTTAAGTTTGAGCTTGGCTGGAATTTTAACCCCCTTTCCCTGGTTTATGGTACAAATTATGCCCGATGTTTTTACCGGCATTTTGTTTTTATCGGCTGTACTTTTTTTGGTAGAAAAAGTTCGCTTTTATCAAATAGTTTGGGGCGCAATCGTATTGGCATCTACATTGATGCATAATGGAAACCTCATCGTGCTAACCCTCGTGGTTGTAATATTGTTATTGAGTAAATCAGTTTGGGAAATACTGATGATTCAACTTCGGAGAATCTTCTACTTGGGCATTGTTTCTTTGGTAGGATGGTTGAGCGTTTTAACCAGTAATTTTATTGGTGGCAACGGATGGACCACCGCTAAATGCAGCCATATTTTTATTGTTGCTCAAATGTCTGAAACGGGTGTTTTAAAACACTATTTAGAAAAATATTGCGAAGAAGAACCATCTGTGATGTGCAAATACAAAGACTCCCTTCCAGAGCATGCCTATGGATTTATTTGGCCTCAAGATGGAGTTTTAATGAAAACAGGAGGTTGGTATCATTCAGATACTTTGTACAAAAGGATTATTAAACGGGTGTTAACCGATCCGGAGTTATTGATTCATTATTTAGGATCTGCCGTGAAATCTACCTCGTATCAATTGGTGTCTTTAGGTGTAGGAGATGGTGTATTCCCCGTAGATAGTTCCTCTACACTGGCGGTGGAGCTAAAAAATTACTACTCATCAGATTATGAATCCCTTTTTAAAAATCATCCTCAACAAACCGGTGCAATTGCATTTTCCGATTTGAATGAATTTTATCGAAAATCAGCAATAATTTTATTTTTAGCCTGTTTGATTTCTATGTATTTGATTCCCCGAAAGAATCAATTTGCTTGGATGGCCT
The DNA here is from genome assembly GCA_964592635.1 of uncultured Rhizobium sp. Taxonomy (GTDB): domain Bacteria; phylum Bacteroidota; class Bacteroidia; order NS11-12g; family UBA955; genus VMCP01. The sequence goes on along the minus strand of CAZQFZ010000032.1, from coordinate 19,753 downwards.
TATCGTTTGTTTTTGTAATTTCAAATGCTTTTGCCACCTCGGTATTTGCTAATGTATTGATGCGATTGAATACCCGTGGGTTTTGGATTTTGATAATAGTTTGCTTGTTTTTAGTATTAAAGACACTTAGCCATAAACTGATTAATAAGACCATTTAACGATTTCGTTAAATGGTTGTTGCTTTTTTAATTCAAAAAAGCTAATTTGGATTTATGAAGCTTCGAAATCAGATTCAATAAGGTGAAAATTGAACTACATATTCGGGGTAAATTGTTAAACCAAAATTAATTGCACAATTTATGAGCAACAAAAAACTAGACAAGGGAAAATTATTCCACAAACTACATCAACTTCAAAAAAGATTGACTAGAATGAATGTAAACGAAGGACACAGTCAAGAAAAGTACGCTATAAGAAAATCTCGAATTCGAACATTATTGGAAGCCACTCGAGGGAGAGGCAAAGGTTTTGCAGCTGAAATGTAAGAGTTATATAATGATATCAAGATTAAAAAAAGGCGCCAACGGCGCCTTTTTTTAATCAAATTTTATTCCTGTCTATTCCATTTCTAACCCTTATCTATTTTCCATTTCTAATACAAATTAGTCATTTTTTAATCCATTTCTTGATCCAATACGATAATCATGCATGCCATTGCTGCTGCGCCCAGTTCCAATTCACGCTTGTTTACGTTTTCAAATACATCGGTTTTGGCGTGATGTACATCGAAATATCTTTGTGAATCTGGTATGAAGCTCACCAATACTGTTTTTGAATCCAATTTCTTTAAAGGACCAATATCAGCTCCACCACCACCAATTTCCCAATGATCTAGCATGTATTTATCCCATAAACTGCGGTATTTTTGAGTTGAATTAAATATCGAACTGTCCACTCCAAATCCTCTAGGAGCAAATCCTCCGCGATCCGATTCAATGGCAGCAATATGAATTTCCCCTTTTTGTTGAACTAACTCTGCATATTTAAGCGCACCTTTTAAACCGTTTTCCTCGTTAATCCAAAATGCACATCTTAATGTGTGTTTGGGTTGATAACCAATGGTTTTTAAAATACGCAATGCTTCAAATGCATGCATGCACCCTGCACCATCATCGTGCGCGCCTTCTCCTTCATCCCAGCTATCAAAATGTCCCCCGAAAACAATCACCTTATTGGGAGAAATTAACCCCCTGGTTTCGGCGATAACATTCGATGATAAACGATCATCACCTGTTCTACAATCTAACTGAAAACTCAATTTCAAATCGGAATCAATTTCATTCAGAAAATTTAATGCATCTGCCAACGCCGTGGGAATAGCAGCAATAGGAATAGCATTTTCGGATTTGGAGTAATAGGTAACTCCTGTATGTGCATGCATATCACAGGAATTACTCATGCTTCGAACTAAAACTCCCTTTACACCATAAGGTGCACACCAGTCAGCCCCATTAACTCGTTGATTTACGCAACTTCCATACGATTTAAACGTTTGAATATAGTCTTCTTCAAATGGTCGATTCAAAAGCACTATTTTACCGTTTAAAAAACCGGATTTACCCAATGAATCCAATTGAGATTTTGTTTGAATACACACGATTTTCCCATCAACTTTTCCTGAAACACTTCCTCCCAAAGCAGAAATTATCCCTGGAAATGAACGTTGTTTTATGGCATTTTTGAATTCTTTTTTATTCGTTAAGCCACTATTTAACAACCAATTAATGTATCCATTGCATTCGTATTGTGCCACTGGTGAATGATTAAAACGGTATTGATTAATCATTTCTTGAAGACGCAAATAATCAACACTATCTACAATACCGAATTGTTTATTTCCTACAGATACTAATTTTGATTTCGACAAAATCATGGACAGTAGGGGTGAGTAAATCGCTAACGATGAGTTTGGACCGCGTTCCCAACGTGGTACCATTACGGGTTGTTGGTAAACAGAATCAAATTCATACGATTTTAACATTGAACTTGCCCACAAAATAGCTCGCTCCGTTTGATCGCTACCGCTTAAACGGGCACCGTGTTTTTTACATAATTCTCCCAATCTGGAATACGAATGTCCGCGCAGCAGAGCTTCTTGATGAATTTGTTCAAACCAAATTTCCATGGGTTTGAGTGAATCAACATTGGAGAAATCCCCTTTATTTTTTATAGAATTGTTAACTTTAGAATTGATTTTCAAATCGTGTTTAGAAAATTCTAACACCGTATTTCTTGAACGATGGGCAAACAGTGAATTACTTTTGCTAAATACTCCGAACCAAGTTAAGAGCATAAACACCTGTATGATTTTCAAGCGTATGTGGATGGGACGTAAAAATAATAATGTTGACATGTGCAATTTTGTGCAAAGTACAAATAAACAGGGATTATACTAAATTTGTGGTATGCAGAGAGGCGTTTTAAGTAACAAACTTAAAGGAAAGCAGATGGTTTGGAGTTGTAATTTTATGATTTTGTTGAGCTGCCTTTTTTGCAGTGTTGGGTTGAATGCTAAGCAAATAAACAGTACAATATTTAATTATTCAGATTCAAACACTATTACTTATTCCGATTCCTTATCGGATACAGCCAATTCAATCACGGTTGTTTATGCAGATTCCTTATCGGATACAATCAAATACGAAGCAGAATTGTCACATCAATTGGAGTTGCAAAAAATAATAGACAACGTAGATGTTATATATGAAGTGGGTAAACTACTTTGGAAAAATCGCGATTTGGCGAAACGTATATATAAATCCTACCCTGATTTATTGTTGATAAAAGGATGTTATCCCTCAATTGGATATCAGTATCAGGGCAGTAGTGTGTTGGAACTGGGTATAGTGAAAGGAAAACGGGATTTACTTAAACCTTTAACCTTTTCTGAATGGCGACTTTCCGCCGGCTATTACTTTCTGCCTACCTCTTCGCCTAATTTTAGCTTCAATTTTGGGTATGGTAAATCCGCTGCCTTGTACACTTATTCTATTACTGCACAAACAATTACGGCGTTTAATAACCAACCAACTTTTGCTTTTCGTCCTGAAGTGGGCTTAAGTATTTTAGGGTCTTGGAGTCTAACGTATGGATATTCTATATTCTTGAATAACAATTATTTGAATCTGCCTAATAGTGTTTTTACTTTGCGCTATACCCGCCAAAATTTCAGGAAGAATATCATTAAAAAGCGGGATGAAGTATTACGAACTTTGATTGTAGATTACCCTAAATTCGTAAAATTGGGACTCGATATCAAAAAAATTGGATCGAAAAAGTAAGTTCAAAGTGGTTCTAAAATATCGAAATGTGCCTAACCCATCATGATTTAGATGAGTCCGTTTTTCCGTAGAATTATTTTGATTTCTTTCGTCCAAGCCGTCGGATTTTGGCAATAACCGGCTCTTCCAATGGTTAATAGCCACTGAGTGGTTGTTTTCTTCTCTGCAATCATGGCAGGATAGTATTTTCTCTTTTTTACCAACTCACAAAATGCAACAAATGAAGCTGTATCACTATCAAAATAACGGTATCTGGATTTTATGCCATGGGTTTGTCGTAGGTTATTTCTACCGGCAATTCCATGATGATTGTTCAACAATCTGCAAACTTTACTATTCCCATAAGCAGATTCGTGCATGGCCACACCCAAAATCACTTCCGATGGAATGAGATACGTAATTGAAAGTGAGTCGCAAATGGGTTTGAATTTTTCTATGTAAGTTTTTTGGGTAAATCGGGGTTTTGGGTTGTTTTCGGGGGATGAAAACACGGGTGGCAAGCGCAATTCTAGCAGCCCTAACAAACAGAAAATGACCACGAATGACTTGAATATATATGATTTAAAAAACGGACTGAACATATTTAATTTATAGTTAAAAATAATGCAAAACTCGGGTTTTCACGGCGCATGGTCAAATTTATTCTATGAAAATCAATAATTTGGCTATTAGTGAATAATTCATAACTTCGATTTTTCATGATATGAAACAAAAAATGATCTTTTTTTTAAGCCGGTTTTTGGTCGTAATCATCCTGTATTTTGGAATTATAACATCTTGTCAAAACAAGTCAACTTCAATATTTGAAAGAGAATTAGGTGATACATCTGCTTTGATTTCGTCAAATATAAACGGAGCCAACCCAGATGCTGTAATTCGTCCAAATTCGTTACCCGAAGAGAATTTATTGATTTCCTTAGATGATTTGTTTACGGAAGATCAGATGAAATCCTGGAAGAATAAAAAGTTTATGGCTTTGGTTTATGATTCAAGCTCTAAGGTGTATTCTTTGTTGAAATTGGATAATTTACCTGAATATACATCCCCCGAAAATAATGAAAACCTCCATCCCAAAGCTGTCAATACTATGATGGTTTCTGAAGATGGAAAAGTAGGTTATGAGTTCAATATAAAGCAAATTCCAAAACAAAAAGTTTTGTTCCTGATTAGTAATCCTTACATGCAAAAAGAAATAAAACAGCTTAAAAATGAGTTTGATTGGGGATTTAATTTAGAGTCTGGGAAAAGTGCAGGTTTCTACCTGGGCGAACAGTATTATCGATTGAATGCGTACAGCCGAAAAGGTATGGAAAACGATCGTCCTGCCGAGTTTGATTATCAATTGGAACTTGAAGTAACCGAAGGAATAAAAGACATATTCAAAACCGAACTATCCTACATTCCCTATTTTGACGACGGACAAGTGCAGGTTTTATTCGTGGGTGATCTTGATGGTGATAAGTTGCCTGACTGGATTATCGACAATAATTACAAGTACACTAATGTAGGACTTTCAGGAGTGTTGTTCTCAACTAAGGCATCTGGAAAAGGGCAACCCAAACCCATTTCCCAACAAAATTGGGGACATCTTCGCGGTGAAGAATTACACTCAGAGGGGTGTTAATGTTCTAGGGTGATTCTGAACTACAATTACTAAAAAAATGGGAATTTTCTGTATCTTCACGCTATGGAAAGTTTGGATCAGGCACAGTTTAATTGTAAAACTTGTAGATCGCGCTTGGAATCCAGTTTTTCCAATCTTAACGAGCACGAAATTCAACAACTAAACGAAAGCAAGCACTGTCGGGCTTTTAAAAAAGGCGATTTGATTTTTCAGGAAGGTGCCCTGCCCAAAGGGTTATTTTGTGTTTTTTCGGGTAAGATTAAAGTGGCTCAGTTGGGTGACGACGGAAAAGAACAAATTGTGCACCTCATCAATGATGGCGATATCATGGGTCATCGAGCAATTCTAGGAAACGATGCTTATTCCTGCTCTGCTGTGGCTGTTGAAGATGCTCATGTTTGCTTTATTCCTAAAGATTCTTTCTATTCCATGTTGGAAACAAATGCCAAACTAACATTGAAAGTAGCGCATCTTCTTTCCGATGAATTAAAAGAACTTGAACAGAAAGTTACACATTCTGTTCACAATCGAGTTAAAGATCGCATTGCTTTCGCATTATTGAAGTTGTTGGATGAGTACGGTGTTGATACTGAAACGCATTTCTTAAATATTTCCTTGACTCGAGAAGAATTGGCTAACATTGCGGGTACTTCCAGAGAAACAGCTACCCGATGCTTATATGATTTGAAAAATCGAGGAGTAGTTCATTTAGAAGGAAAGAAAATTCGAATTTTAAATTTAGAAGGCCTAAAACGCTTGGCTCATGGTGAGCGTTAATCCCCAATTAACCGGTTTACTACCTCGATTTTAATAAATTTCGAGACGTGATACACATCACATTTTAATTTCTTTTACCCCAATAATTTTGCCGGCATGAGTATTTATTTGAAAGCCGGAACCGTTCCACACAAACGACATATTGTATTTCGTCAACCCAACGGTAATTTATATCATGAAGAACTTTTTGGTACCGAAGGGTTTTCCAGTACTTCATCACTCCTTTATCATCTTTACCCCCCTACAATGGTTAAAAAGGTTGGAGAACCTATTAATAAACGTCCAGTAGTAGCAGTTGAAGATAATCTTCAGTGTTTGAGTTTTTTGGGATATGATGTAGAACCCAATGAAGATTACATAGAAAGTCGCAAAGTTTTTTTTGTGAATGATGACATGCAAATCGGAATAGCCTGTCCATCTAAATCCATGACCGACTATTTCTTCAAAAATTCCGACTCGGATGAAATGCTGTTCATTCATAAAGGTTCTGGAAGACTCAAATCTGCATACGGAAAAGTGGAGTTCGAGTACGGAGATTATGTAATTGTACCTCGGGGAACCACTTACCAATTGGAGTTTAATGATAACGATAACAAAATTTTATTTATTGAATCTCATAGCCCGATCCGGTCTCCCAAGAGATATAGAAATGAATTTGGACAGTATTTAGAACATTCTCCGTTTTGTGAGCGCGACTTTAAGTTGCCATCTGATTTAGAAACGCATGACGAGAAGGGTGATTTTGAAATTCGTATCCAAAAACGCGGACTTATTTACCCTTACGTTTACGAAACACATCCATTTGATTTGATAGGGTGGGATGGTTACAATTATCCCTATGCGTTTTCTATTTTCAATTTTGAGCCTATAACGGGTAGAATTCACATGCCACCTCCGATTCATCAACAATTTGAAGGACACAATTTTGTGGTTTGTTCATTTGTGCCGCGCATGTACGACTATCATCCCGATGCCATACCTGCACCTTATCATCACAGTAATATTGATGCTGATGAGATTTTATATTATGTAGATGGTGATTTTATGAGCCGAAATAACATTCAAAAAGGACAATTTACTTTGCATCCGGGCGGAATTCCCCATGGACCACACCCTGGAGCCATTGAACGAAGTATTGGAAAGAAGGAAACAGGTGAATTGGCGGTTATGATTGATCCTTTCAATCCTTTGAAAATAACAGAAGAGGCATTGAAATACGAAGTGAAAGATTATTTCACTTCATGGATGAAGGGATAATTAATGGATGAAGGGATAATTATCTCTGAAAAAAAGAATTGTCAATATGAGTAAAATAATTGAATAAATAGTATATATAATAATAAATAAAAATATGATAAATAATGATTTAACAAATGTAAAAAATTTCGATTACAGTGGAGAAAAGTTATTTGATAAAGCTGAGGATTTTCTGCCTATCAACGGCACCGATTATGTGGAAATGTATGTTGGAAATGCAAAGCAAGCGGCTCATTTTTATAAAACGGCTTTTGGATTTCAAGAATTAGCTTATTGCGGTTTGGAAACCGGTGTTCGCGACCGTGTTTCATACGTGTTGGTTCAAGATAAAATCCGCTTGGTTTTAACTACACCTTTTGATTCGAATAGTGAAATTTCTAAACATATTCAACTACACGGAGATGGAGTAAAAGTCATTGCTCTTTGGGTGGATGACGCACGTAAAGCATACGATGAAACCACGAAACGGGGTGCCAAATCTTACTTGGAACCTATCGTGGAAAAAGATGAATTTGGCGAGGTGGTGAGATCTGGAATTCACACTTACGGAGATACCGTTCATATTTTTGTTGAGCGAAAGAACTACCAAGGTGTATTCTTGCCTGGATTCGTTTCTTGGCAAACGGAATATCAACCTTCTCCTGTTGGTCTGAAATACATTGATCACATGGTTGGAAATGTAGAATTGGGCGCCATGAACAAGTGGGCTTCTTTCTATGCACAAGTAATGGGTTTTGCTAACTTGATTACCTTCGACGATAAAGATATTTCAACCGAGTATACTGCACTTATGAGCAAAGTGATGTCAAACGGTAACGGACGAATTAAATTCCCCATAAATGAACCCGCTGTAGGCAAAAAGAAGTCGCAAGTGGAAGAGTATTTGGACTTTTACAACGGTCCTGGTTGTCAACACATTGCCGTAGCAACAGATGATATTGTATTTACCATTTCAGAAATGCGAAAAAGGGGAGTTGAGTTTCTGTATGTGCCTGGAACCTATTATGACACTGTCAAAGAACGGGTAGGAATTATCGAAGAAGATTTAGAGGAATTAAAGAAATGGGGAATCATGGTGGATCGAGATGAAGACGGTTATTTGTTGCAAATTTTCACCAAACCCGTTGAAGATCGTCCAACATTGTTTTTTGAAATCATTCAACGCAAAGGAGCTAAATCATTTGGTAAAGGGAACTTCCAAGCTTTATTTGAATCTATAGAAGCCGAGCAAGCCAGAAGAGGAACGTTGTAATTCATATTTTATATCGAGAATCTGTTAAATTTGTGCAGCTATGGAAAACACGTTGAGGGATACTCTTTTGTCGCAAATTGATGAGAAGTATAAAGCAATTGATCAAAATCCCGACACTCACTTAGAGGGTTTGGTATATGCAAATCCAATTACGTACTGGGATTATATTCTTCCCGATGCGTTGTTGAGTTTGCAGGTGCAACGCACCAATCAACCCGATGAAATGGTGTTCATCATGTATCATCAAATCAATGAATTGTTGTTTAAGATGATTTTATGGGAGATCAATCAAGTAAGCGAAAAAGACGAAGTTTCTCCAGCGTTTTTTACCGAAAAATTAAGTCGTGTATCGCGTTATTTTGACATGTTATCCTCTTCATTTACCATCATGGGAGATGGCATGGAGAAAGAACAGTACATGAAATTCAGAAATACGTTGACACCCGCAAGTGGTTTCCAAAGCGCGCAATACCGCGAAATAGAATTCGCTTCTACCGAGTTGATCAATTTGATCGATATTCGTTTTAGAGCCACTATCGATAGAAATACTCCTTACGAGCATGCATACGAACATTTGTATTGGCAAGCTGCAGGTAAAGACCACCAAACGGGTAAAAAGAATACCTTATTGACCAATTTTGAACGTCGCTACAAACCCGAATTTTTGCGTAAAATGGAACACTACAACACCCGCAATTTGTGGACGAAGTTCAAGCAATTACCAAAGTCAGTTAAATCCAACCCAGAATTAGTTGCAGCCATGCGTCATTACGACTACACTGTGAATGTAACTTGGGTTATGGCTCACTACAATGCAGCATCAAAATACTTAGGCAATGCGGCTGCAACGGGTGGTAGCAACTGGCAGAAATACATGTTACCCAAATACCAGCGTCGAATCTTCTTCCCCGAATTGTGGTCAGAAGAAGAATTGGCCAATTGGGGCGAAAATGTGTAACCTTCAGGAGTTTGTAAGTTAACAGAAATTGGCATTTCAGTTCGAATTGCCAATTCACTGATATAACTCGATGTATTTCTATCTATTCCGAATCTGATTTAGATTTAGAAGAGTCTGTTTCTATATTCAGATTTTCCTTTATTTGTTTCAACTCCTCAAACTTAGCCGTCATGGTGGGGTTGTTTCGAGTGAGTTTCTTAATAGTCAAATCTTCGGCTTTATTGTTGGCCAAACGCAAATTGTCTTCCGACGATAATAAAGCATCCTTGGTTTTTTGCAAATGAATAATGGTCTTATCGATTTCATCTATGGCCGTTTTGAATCGGCGACTGGCTAATTCGTAGTTGCGCGCAAAACCTTCTTTAAACGCATTGATATTGTCTTCAAAACGGGTAATATCAATGTTTTGATTTTTCATTGATGCCAACTCTGCTTTGTATTTCATTGAATTCAAAGCAGCATTTCGTAGCAGCGTGATGATGGGTATGAAAAATTGAGGACGAACCACGTACATTTTGGGGAATTTATACGAAACATCCACGATGCCCGTATTGTACAGTTCGTTGTCTGATTCCAAAAGCGATACCAACACGGCATATTCGCATTTTTTCTCAGTGCGATCTTTGTCCAATTCCTTGAAAAAGTCTTCATTTTTCTTTTTGGTTGCTGTAGTGTCGCTTTCGTTTTTCATCTCGAACATGATGGAAATAATTTCATTTCCTTCTTCATCGAATTCCTTGAAAATGAAATCTCCCTTACTGCCGGAACTTGCGTCGTTATCTTTTTCGAAATGTGCTTTTGGGAAAGCAGTTGCACGAAGTTTATTGAACTCAATTTCGCAATGCTGCTCCAACGATTCACCTACCATTTTGGTAGAAAGTTTGGCTTTCATGTCCTTATGGTAGGCAATGTCTGCCTCTTTCATTTTAATGATATCGTCTTTGGTTTTGAGCTCAGCAGCAAATTTTTCCTTAAGTGACGATTCTACCAGTTGCATTTCTAATTGCTTTTGAGCTAGTGAATTTTCCAGTTCGGATTTTTCTTTTTGAACTTGTTGGAGCGCTTGATTTACAGCCAATTGCTTATCTAATTCTGCTTTTTGCAAATCGGCTTTGATTCGACTCAATTCTTCTTCTTTTTTCCGTAAGTTTTCAGCCAATTCCATTTCTTTGGCTGCCGTTAATTGAGCAATGGCCAATTGCTTTGCATTTAAAGCATCGGAAACTTCGCGTTCTTTTTCATTTTTAAGCGCTTGAATTTCGGCTTCTTTTTTGGCCAATAAATCCTTCGCTTTTTCTTGAACTTGGGCTCTAACTAATTCGACCGCACTCTCCTTATCCTTTTTCCATAATTCTGTTCTGGATTTAAGCTCCTCTTCAAATTGATGGTCGCGCACTTGTTTTAAGATGGCAGCATAACCTGCTTCATCTACTTTGAATGTTTTGTTACAATGAGGACAAACTATATCGTTCATAAGTTCTATTTTTTATTTTTCGGGGGATGTAAAACTGCTAAGAAATCAATTACTGCTACAAAATTGCATGAATTTCGAGTAGTAAAATCGACGTAAAACTATCTACACGGTTCGATTGTAAATTTAAAACATGTGGACGGAAACTGAAAACAAACTAATTAAAACTTTTGTGTTTATTTCATTTGAAGAGGCCATGACTTTTATGCAATGGGTTACTCCTCAAATAAGTGCATTGAATCATCATCCTGAATGGAAGAATATTTACAATCGTATTGAAGTTGAACTTACAACCCACGATGCAGGGAATAGAGTAACTTCGTTAGATCGGAAATTAGCCGAAATTATGGACGCTGCTTTCGACGAAATGAAAACTCAAAATTGAACGGAGCTATGATTTGCTGAACGAAATATCCAGGCAGTATTAGTTCTGAATATCCTAAATCCTAATCTATTGCTGACTATTTCCAAAAGGATTGAATAATTTGAATTGAGGCGGTTCCAATAATAACTACTAATACCAAATACCGGAATGCCGTTTCAGAAGTTCGTTGTAGTATTTTCTTGCCGACATAACTTCCCCCGAAACCTATAACAATCAAAAATGGGATTAGAAATAAATATTCATACTCAAAATATCCATTGTACACGTAAATAATGGCGCGACTGGTATCCACACCGAGATCAATCACGGCCGACGTAGCAATAAATACATCTTTTGATAGTTGAAAAGCAGCTAAAGTGATGCCTCGGATGGCGCCACCGGTTCCTGCAATTCCCGCGATAAAACCTGAAGCAACACCGCCGAGATAAAGGTTGGTATTGGTTTGTTTAAGGGTTTTGTTGAAGTGGGTCATCAGATAAATAGCCAAAATAACGAGAACTAAGTTCATAGCTAGTTCTATATTTTTGGTTGGGATATAAGCAGTGGCAATTGCACCTAAGGTTACAAAAATCACCGCTGGAATTCCCAATTTTAGGGTTAGTTCTTTATTGATGCCTTTTCGAAACAAAGCAATTTTAGATAAGTTACTAAAAACATGAAAAACGGCAGTAATACCTAATACAGTTTTGAAATCAAAAAACAAAGAAGCTACAGGTACAAACAAAATGGATGAACCAAAACCTGAAACGGTACCCAAAACCTCCGAAATAAAAGCAAGTGCAATAAAGAGGCCGTAGTTATTTTCCATTAATTTGTAGCCCCGACAGGAATCGAACCTGTATCAAATGTTTAGGAAACATCTATTCTATCCATTGAACTACGGGGCCAACCGTGTTGTTAACGCAAAGTTAGTTGCTTTTAACAATTACTGAAACGGATTGCTCCATTTTTTGTTGGTATAAACGGCTGATCCGCTCAGTGTTTTTAGAAAAGCCACTAAATCACTGCGTTCCTGAGGGGTCATGTTCAATCTCTGAGCAAATCCTCCAGGAGTCAAACGGGGATCAATTGCGGTATTTCCAACTCGTACATTGATGTTGTTGTAATGTCCTAATACATTCTCCAAGGTAGCCGCACTACCCGTGTGCATCATGGCACCGTTGATTTCCCCGTTTTGATTTACTAAATCGCGAAGTGACGGACTGCGAGTGTTCGTTAAATCCAAAGTGCCTGGATTGTTTAAATTTCCCACAATACCATTGTTCAAAGAATTGGGGTCAATATCGAATTCGGGAGGTCTATGACAACCTGCACAACCCATACCGCCTGCAATTCTTTTTCCCGAATCCCCAAAAACGGGAGGATTGGTGAATAATCTTCTTCCATTATTTTCTTGGGATGTGAAATTGGGTAAATCATTATTGTTTGCGTTAATGGGAAGTTGACCTCTGCCCTGGTCGTATTTTGAGTCAAAAGACTGAATGCTCCGAATAAATTGAGATAAACACTCCTGCATTTTGGCTTCCGACAATTGAGTTTTGCCTGATTTGTCGTTATATGCCCAAGCAATGAGTTCTTTGTAATAATCCGTATTGTTTAATTTATTGAGCAAGTCATTGATTCCAGGATCTCCATTCAGGCCTGAATAACCCATTTCAGCGTGATCTTGAATGGGCATAGTAGTTTGGATTTCCAGGGATGCTGCTCGTTCGTCCCAAAAGAATCGAGTTTCTCGTGAAAATCGAGTATTGATGAGTCGCATAGCATGTCGATTCGTATTCCCATTTACCCCTTTGCTTTGAATTTCAATATCAGAAAAACCATATTCTTGTTTGTGGCAAGATGCGCAAGAAACAGTTTCATTGAAGCTTAGTTTTTTATCGTAAAATAGAACACGACCGAGGGTAGCTTTTTTATCTTCAATCGGATTATTGCCACTATTATCGAGTAGGATGTAGTTGGGTTTAGATTGATTGGCATAATTTTCGGGTTGAAGTATATTGATATTCGATCCAAAAACTCTTTGAATGGCTTCAGTTGAAAAATCCGTGCTATTTGGAGTTTCGGGTTTACAGGATTGAATAAGGGTTACGCTTCCGATAAAGAGTGCCCTAATTAGAGGATAAATGTAGTTGGGGAAGTTTTTTGTTTTCATGAGTAGCTCGTTTTTAATAGATAGAAATCAAAAAGAAAAACTACTATATCGAGCTTTAAATAAATTCAAAGTTGAATTATTAGAAATATAATATACCAGTAATTCTATTCAGATACTTGATTAGACGAGGCAACATTGAGAAAGTTTAAATTAAAATAAAAATCAAAGCAAATATTTAGATAATGTATCAAGACTTTTTCTTAGCTAGGATTTTTTTCAAATTTTCTTCAACTCTAAATTTCACAATATTAATAATCAAATCTTCGGGCAATGGTTCATTGAAGTTAAATTGAATGGTTCCTTTGCTGGTTTTGAATTCTTGCAATTGATCTTGAAATTTTTTTATCCCTGAACCTGTAGGAAACAAACTATAATGGTTTTTGAATGAAGCATAAAAAACCAGTATGCCATTTTGTTTAAAGCAAGGCATGCCATAACTGATGGATTCTTGTGCATCTGGTACCACAGATTTAATAATTCCTCGAAGTTTACTCAATGCTTCATTTGAACGAGAATCAAGTTGAGCAAAATACTCATCAACCGTATTGGGTTTAATCATAATTCGATGGGTAAAACAGATTTCTAATACTTTTATCTTAAAACAATCGAACTTATTTCTTAAACAGTTTCCTAAACATTATCGAACTACTTGAATATAACCCTTTTGGGTTAAACCAGACTCGCGATTTTTCAATTGGTAATAGTACACTCCATTGGGAAGTTCATTTCCATCTTTATCTGTAGCTCTCCAAGAATTGTCGTATCCCACTTTTTCGTAAACTATTTTACCTTGACGATCTAAAATTATCACGTCATATTTTTCGTAATCTTCTAAGGCAATTAAATTCCATGTTTCGTTCTGCCTATCGCCATTTGGAGAGAAAATATTGGGCAATTTGTAATCAGGCGGATCAATTACACTCACTTTTATTGTATCTACTGCCGTACAACCATAAATATCCGTTCCATCTACCCAATAAACAGTATCTCGTAAAGGCATGGCGCGAACGATTTCTTTGGTCGGAATTCCATATATTCTTCGACCCGACCAACTACGCGCAGAAGAATTGTAAACAATTAATTGAGCAAAAGTTCCTCTATGAATTGTAGTATCATTTCCTGCTTTATAGACTCTTGGGAATTTTTTAATGGTGTAGAAATTGGTATCGATACAACCAAATGTATCTGCAATTCGAACCCAATATTTGCCTGCGTCTAAATCAATTGCTGATTTACCTGTTGATGTACTATTTGGCGACCATTCTATGCTAACAGGATTATTGGCTAAATCATAATTAAAATCAATACGACCCAAACGATTGTACCAACACATGATTGAATCAAAGCGCGTAGTGTTAATTGATAGTTTCGTGGGACTTACGGCAATTTTTTGTTTGAGAACTAGAGAATCACCACATCCGTCTGATATAGTCAAATTGAGATATTTACTGATAGTTTGACTTTCCTTGATGACTTTTTTAACCAGGGTATCTCGATAATTCCAAACAAATTTGTAAGCAGTGCTATCACCACCCGCTACGTTAAAGGTAACAAGGGTAGAATCTCCCAAGCACAATTGGGTAGGCACCACTTGAAGGTTGCCGCTAATGGAAGGTAGTTTTTTTACTTTAAACTCAATAGAATCTTTAAAAGGCATACATGCATCCGACAAAACAGCTTTGTAATTACTCACGCCAACTGGAGGTAAAAGGTTGAATGTATCGCCTATTAATGTTGGATTGTTCCAAACCAAGGTGTGAAGTTTAGGTTTTCCACCTGCCGAAATCAGTTTAACGTCTATGCTTCCCCCGAAACACAAAAGAGTATCATGAATATTTGAAATCAAATTTAGTGGAGCGGGTATGTTCAATTGAATGGAATCAAATGCGAGTGTATCGCTACAACCATCATTCACAATAAGTTTATAAACTATGGTGTCAGTAACGGTTACGGTATGATTAGATTTGTTGGTCAAGCCATTGTCCCACAAGTAGTTGTAATTTAAATTGTCGCCTCCTGATGCCACTGCAATTAAATCAAATGTGCTTCCTGGACAAACATCTTCGGTAGGGGGTGTGATTTTAACTTTCAGAGGATCTCTTACTTTAATTACGATTGAATCCGTGTTACCAAAACCAGTACATTGATCAAAAACGGTGTAATAGTATTTTTTGGTGGTTTTGGGACCCACTTTACGAGTACTTGGATTCATTTCTGCGGGCGGAAAAAATTTCGCATCAGCTAAAACCACATTTTTAAATGTTGGATTGAAGGTATAGCTGTCACCATAACAGATAGTGGTGGTATCCGCTCCCAAATCTACAGAAATGGTTTTTCTATACCCGATATACTCAAACTTAAACCCTTTTCCTTGCATCAAAGGGTCTGAATATTGTTTGAAAATGATTTTACTTTTTTTCAACTTAAACCAGGATCCTCCAAAAGGAATGCTCGTTCCAGTAAACGAGGCAATTTTGTTGGCTTGGGTGGTGTCTGTGTGAAACAGCACCAATGAATCATATCCATTTTCATAGTCAACGTATTTGAAACGGAAGAGAATGGAGTCGGCATTGGTAATATCGAGATCCAAACGAACAGTCTTTAGAGGACCGTAATCATCTTCACCACCATCATCATAAATAAAACCATGGCAAACTTGTGTGATTGCGCTACCTTGTTTGGGGAGTAACACTGCATTACAGATATCGTAGGTAGAATCAATTTTCACATATTTGGTGATGCTAAGTGAATCTTTTTTCCCATTGAAGCAGCTTTCAGCAACTAACTTAATGTTATAATGTCCATAATTGTTGTAGGTATAAGTTGGAGATTTGGTTAACGAAGAATTACCATCCCCAAAATACCAAGTTGATTTTGAAAAATTCTCGGAAAGATTGGTAAATTTTATGGCGGTATTTTTGTTGCAAGCTAAGGTATCAGCCTTAAAGTTGGCTTTAACGTAGTTGGAATCGTATTTAGCACCAACACCACAAACCCACCACGCATTGGTAGTAGCAATTGCTTCATTGGAACAGGTACCGTAAAGGTCCATTGCACTGATAATACTGTAGGTTCTAGCATCGGCATAAGTAGAGGAAGGGGTTAAATAAACGGTTAGGTTTCGGTAGGCAATTTTAGCTGCTTTATCAAATCCAATAGAAGGAATATTGAATGTATTTCCAGCTTCATTGGTTCCCGATGCACCATTTGCAAGCAAGTAATACCAATAGTTTTGAACGCCACTGTTTGTGTGAACTCCTCCATAATCTCCAGTACCGCTGTACCAGTTATTTCCTTTGTAGAATTTGGGATGATTAAACAAATTGGGGTTCGACATGGAGCGAATTCCTGCACCGCCGGGAGTGCAATCTTCACCAATAACCCAACTCCATTTGGTAGGACGCGTCCAAGTTTCAATACTTTGACCGAAAATATCACTAAAACTTTCATTCAGAGCCCCACTTTCATTTTGATACGTTAAATTGGCGGAATTGGTGGTAACGGCATGTGCAATTTCATGTCCGCAAACATCTATGGTTGTAAGAGGACTGGTGAAGTTAACTCCATCTCCATCTCCATAAGTCATTGCCGTTCCATCCCAAAAAGCGTTACCATAGTTGTTTTTGAAATGAACGAATGAATAGATTTTGGCTCCTTTATTATCGTAGCTATTTCGACCATGTTTTTGCAAGAAATAATCATGAGTGGCTTCGGCACCCCAATGAGCATCGGTGGCCACTTCATCTTTATTTGCGTTTACATTGTTCCAAACATTATCGGCATCTTTGAAATGCACGGCAGCCGCATAATTGGTGCCTTTTTGCATGTTGTAGGTTTCAATTTTGCGCCCGTTTAGAGATTCAACTAAAATATATTCATTGGGTGAAATACTATCGGTAATGATGGTTCGCGGCCCCGAATATTTGGTTACCGCCGTACCAGGTCTATTCGCATGTAAAATCAAATTCTGCTCAGCAATGATTTCGCCTGTTTCGGCATCAACATAAACCTCAATTCCAAAAACAGGCTCTTGAGAGTAAATCTGAAAAACATGACACAATCGTTGAGGTGAATTTAAGTCGAAGTTACGGCTGCAATACATGGTTTTTCCTTTTGGGTAGTAACTGGTATCTTTTACTCCAGTTGCTTGTTTAAGGAAATCGTTCATGTGTTGATCCTGCCAGTAATAATGTTCTGAAGGATGGGAATTGAGAGCTATGTTTAGTGCTTCAGAATTTGGGATGCGTAATTGGCCTTGGAATTTATTTTCGGGAATAAAATCGCCATTAACCCTAAAAACACCCGTTTTTGTAGTTTTTTCGCTGGGCGAATATTCATGAATGATTCCAATTCCTAATTTTACTGGAATGCGTTTGTATTGCATTTCATATCGAGTATGCAGTTCCGAATCAGTTACAAGGGAATTAACTTTTCTCCATGTTACGTTGGAAGTATAATTGGCAACTTTATTCAGTATTTTTGCATGTTCATTGGATTTTAAGGGCTCTGTAAATTCAATAAACTGGGGAGTTTTTAGTACTGGGTGTATGATGGAGTTTTGTGCAAATGACATAGATGAAACACCTACTAAAAATGCCATTAACAACCACGAAAAATTTTTTCTCATTTTCTACAAAATCGACAAATAATCAGCAAAATACCACAAAAAACGCGATTACCCAATATTTTTGCATCATATTAAAATGAAAAAACCATCGAAAAAAATCAAATATTTGGTAGGAATATTTGCACTATTGATTTTCTGGCCTGCTTTTCATAGCATTACAAGCGGAAATGATTTCGACATTTTCATTCGGGCAGCTTACCATTTGAACGAGGGCAAGGAGCTATACACTCAACCGTTCGTTAATGGTTTGTATTATTACTACTCTCCCATTTTTGTTGCTTTTTTACAGCCTTTTACCCCATTGAAAGAATACATTATTTCGGATCAAGGTCAATTCAAAGGAATCACTTATGCTCTGGCTTCAGTAAAGATTTTTTGGTCGGTATTGGGGATGTTTTTAACTTGGAGAATCATTCGCATTCTTGCTCGCATTTTCACATTTGAGAATGTTAATAAGGAATTTATTTTTTGGTTGATTGCGATGATTTTATGTTATCGTTGGTTCTTTATGAATTTGTGGTATGGACAATTAACCATATTTATTTTATGGGGCATTTTGGAATCGCATTTTGGATCGATTTTTAATGGTGTATTTAAATGGTTTCCAGTAGCTTTAGGTATTAATATTAAAATTCTTCCCTTGGTGTTTTTCGGAAAATGGACGCTGGAGAGGAATTACAAAACCATGTTGCAAGTTGCGCTTTGGTTTGGTGTTTTGGTATTGATTCCTTTCTTATTTTATCCCTATGATTACATTTCAGATCAAACCATAAAATGGTTCACTGCAATCAATCCTCTTAAGCAAAATCATGTAATTACTGTTGGTGAAGGTGGTTTTATCGATGTGGGTGCAATGGTCGTGAAGTTTTTTACAGATTATAAAATCCCAACGGAACCCGTGGCTTGCATCACTGTTTTATCGCACAAATCCATTTTTTGGATAACCCAATTGCTTCGGCTAATTGTAGTGGCAATAGTTACAATGAGTTTCTACCGGTTAAACTCAATACAAGAAAATTCTCAGGGAAATACGTTACACCGTGATTTTGCCAAAGTAGGGCTTTTTTCTATGATTATACCCTTGATTTTTCCGCATCAACGAGACTACTCTTTAACTTTATTATTACCATCATTAATCTATTTGATTTATCAGTGCCTAAACAATACACAAAATCAGAATAAACTCCTTTTATTGACCTTTATTGTGCCACTATCAATGATGGGTTGCCTGGTGTTTTTTGAATTGTTTTCGCTCAATACACGATATTGGATTATCGGTTCTCGTTTGCAAGGATTAGGGGGATTGCTTTACTTTTTTCTTTTCAATATTTGGCTACGAAATGAAACATCCTCACGTATTGAAAAAAATGAACTAAAATCGATAGTTTAATTGAATTTGATGCATGCGAGGGGCACTCATATCCGCCGGTCTTCCCATATAGATTTGTTGAGTAATATTTCTAATTAAATAGTTCAATCGGAAACGACGATTTATTCTATATCCTAATCGGACATCGAAAACATGTCCGCTAATTGCTCCATTTTCGAATTGTCTTTTGGCACCATTTACAATGATGTCATTTAAGAATATGCGGTCAATGTTTTCAAAACCTGTTTCATAACGATAACTTATCCCCAAAAGGAAGTTAAAATTAAAGCCCCATTCTAAATCAGCCCTTAATGTATGTCGATTGCGGTATTTGAGAAAATTGGAAGCAGTATTGCTCAAAGTTTGTTGATATACAATGGGGATGTTTCTATTTCCGTCATAACCATACCCAATGGTGTCAATTGGATTTAAAGCAATTGGAATAGCATAGGTATATCCCAGTAACCATTGGATGTTTGAACGCCCAAAGCTCCATTTACCTATACTTTCCAATTCATAACCACGAATATTGACTTTTCCAATGTTTACACTTTTGAATCCCAACCCGAAAAGCGGATCAGTAACACCTCCCCACTG